>JAEHKV010000097.1 GCA_016838845.1 Nitrosopumilales archaeon
AGACCAGATTCTATAGACCCAGCTCTACGTAGACCGGGAAGATTCGACAGAGAGATCGAGATTGGTATACCAGATGACAAAGGAAGACTCGAAGTTCTAACGATTCACACCAGGGGAATGCCACTAGAAGAAAAGGTAGACCTCAAAAAGATTTCAAAGATAACACACGGATTTGTTGGTGCAGACCTAGAGGTTCTTGCAAAGGAAGCAGCAATGCGTTCACTAAGACGAGTGATGCCAGAGATTGATCTTGATGAGGACAAGGTTTCATCTGAGATATTACAAAAAATAAAAATCACAAGTGAAGACTTTAGAGACGCACTAAAGGAGGTAAGACCTTCTGCATTAAGAGAAGTTCTAGTTCAAATACCAAACGTTACATGGGATGACGTTGGTGGTTTAGAGTCACTCAAGGAAGAACTAAAGGAAGCAATAGAGTGGCCACTAAAGCATAAGGAAGCAATTGATTATGTCGATGTAGAAACACCAAAAGGAATTCTACTACATGGTCCACCTGGTACAGGTAAGACCTTAATTGCAAAGGCTGTTGCAAAGATGACAGAATCCAATTTCATCAGTGTTAAAGGCCCAGAATTACTCTCAAAATGGGTAGGAGAATCCGAAAAAGGTATTAGAGAAATCTTTAGAAAAGCGCGACAAGCAGCTCCATGCATCATCTTCTTTGATGAAATAGAATCAATCATACCAAGACGTTCAGGTATAGACACTTCACACGTTACAGGAAATGTTGTATCACAAATCTTGACAGAGATTGATGGATTAGAAGAACTACATAACGTACTAATCATTGGCGCAACAAACCGACTCGATCTTGTTGACCCCGCGTTACTACGACCAGGACGATTCGATAGAATAATTGAGGTACCAAAACCTGATCACACCGCAAGAGAACACATCTTTAGAATACATACAAAAAAGAAACCACTAGCAAGTGACGTAGACTTGAAAAAGCTGGTAGATCTGACCAAAGACTTTAGCGGTGCCGAGATTGCATCTGTTGCAAATAGAGCAGCAATTACAGCCCTAAAGAGATTCGTAAGTGGCAAATTACGAACAGTAAAGGAGATTAAAATTACTCAAGAAGATCTAGAAAACGCAATTGGGAAGGCCAAACCCCTTCCAAAAACCGAGGAGCCTCTCACCCATACAATACAGTAGTAAGGTTAATGGCCGAGGATCGTGAGCAATTCGTATGAAAATTTTCCTTGATTTTGAGCCATGTATTGAATGTAAAAATATGATGAATGAGCTGTGTGACCCCAAAATGCTATTTGCTGATGAAAAAACTAGAGCAGATGAATCAGCAAAGTTCCTAAGACATCTGACCTATAATCACACCGAAGTAGTTCAAGCAGTGATTAACGAACTTCCAAAGCAAAAAAAGAAAGAAGAATTTGACTTTTTCAAATAATCACAAAATTCATCAACCAGACTGATCAACATAATACTATGAAAGTCGTACTACTTGTCGCATTAATTTTTTTAATTCCACTCTCATCCATACCATACCTAGAACAAACTAATGCACAGATAGAACCATTGCCACCTTCCGTTCCTAATCCCGAGCCTGAACCAATTCCAATTCCAAAAAAGGAACCTGAGCCCATTCAAGAACCATTTCCAGGTCTTACTGATGCAGAAAAACTAGAAAAACTAACCAAAGAAAATGAAGAACTAAAATCAGAAAACTCTAAACTTGAATCCCAAGTTACTAATTTAGAAATTCAAAAAAACTTTCTTCAAACTAAAGTCGATGATTTGACAAAAAAACTTGAAGACTTGAATGCAGTACTTCGAGAACAAATTAACGTAATTATGGATCTTGTAAGTCAGCTCAAAGAAACTATCTTTGATGGAATCATTCCATCACTAGTCAAAACCTAGACCAAGTGTTTTCTTGATCTGAGTTACTCTAGTTCTAATTGTTACATCACTTACTCCAGCAGCATTTGCAAATTTCTTTTGACTTAATCGTTCTCCATTGATTAACCCAGAAAGATAAAGTGATGCTGCAGCTAGTGCAACTGGATGCTTTCCAGAAGTAATTTCCTTTTCTTCGGCTCTTTTCAAAAAATCTAGAGCATCTCGCTTTGTTTTTTCCTTTAGATTTAGATTGTTAGCGAGTTTTACAATAAATGATCCTGGGTCATACTGGTCAAGTCTTAGATCTAATCTTCTAATCAGTGTACGTAGATCTCTAGATAGAGCTCTTCGTTCTATATTACCTGTTTTTGCAATGTCATCTAATGTTCTTGGCGTGTTGGTCTCACGACATGCCGCATAAAGAGATGCAGAGATTAATGATGACATAGTTCTTCCTCTTGTGAGTTTTGCAGCAACAGCTTTCCTGTAGATATATGCAGCATGTTCCACCACATTATCTGGAATTGCAAGTTTTGTTTTCATCGCGTTTAGTTGAGTGAAAGCCTTGCTCAAAGAATAGGTCGACCTGGATCTACTCCGTTTATCCCAAAGCCGTAGTCTTCTAAAGAAAAGTTTGTTCTTATTTGATAGTGATTTACCTGTAGAATCGACATTATTTCCAATAACGGTTGATAGTCCCTTATCGTTCATAGTTAATGATAATGGAGGACCAGTTCTGGTCTGCGTCATAAACTCTTCTTGCGTGTAACTTTTACTTTCTTGAGATTGATCAACCATGTTTTGCACTAGGATAAGACCGCAACCCCCGCAGAGTACTTCGCCTCTTTCACTGTCTGTAATTACGGGATAGGTTTTGCAAGCATCTAAGTGACACTTGACATCATACTCACTAGAATAACTCTGTACCACTGTTACTTACTATACGAAGGCGCAAAATAAAAGGGAACTGTAATCGGCAAATTTCTCTCTAAAACTAGAAACACATAGCAAAAACGTCAATTATGATATCAAATTTAGTCATACTGTACAAGTATTTTCTTTACTTCATCGTCTGACACCTGTTCAAAACTAGAATAAAACTGCCCAACTGAAGAAAAGCTTGTAGGGATCTGTAACGTTACAACATCTGAAACCTTGTCATTAATTGCTTCGTATGTATCTGCAGGTATAACAGGAATAGCTAGCAGAACTTTTTTCATCCTTTGTTTGGATAGCCAATTTAGTATAGCAAAAGCTGTTGAACCAGTAGCAATTCCATCATCAACTAGAACTATAGTTTTGCGTTCTAAATCATATTCAGTTGTTCTCCGATATTCTTCTAATCGTCTTTTTACCTCCTGTTTCTTTCTTGTCAATTCATCTGCAAAGCTCTCATCACTAGAATAATTATTCCAATAGTTTCCCTTGTACAAAGTACCATCATGTGTAATTGCACCGATTGCATATTCTGGATTTTCAGCCGGAGTAATCTTTTTTGAAATTACAACATCCAATTTACATCCAAGTTTTTTGGCAATTTCATGTCCTACTATAATTCCTCCACGAGGAATTGCGAGTACGGTAGGACTTTCTAGATTACACTTGATGAGCTTGTCACCTAAAAGCTGGCCAGCCTCAACTCTGTCCTTGATCATTTTAACTGTGTTCTAATTAAGAGAAACTAGTAAGTATAGCTTATTCACAAATTATTCAAGAATGATAAGTAGAAAAATAATTCAAAACAATTACGAGATCTTAGGAATTCAGGACGGTGCATCTAGACAAGAAATTCGTGAGGCATTCCGAAGATTAGCACTTCAACATCACTCCGACAGAGGAGGAGAAGAAGAACAATTCATGAAAATTAAACAAGCATATGACGATCTAAAGTTAGGAAAAAAATATCCTGATTCTCCTGAGGAACGACTAAAGAAAACAAAGGTAATCTACGAAGACAGCGATGAGGAAATTAGAAGAAACAAGATCTTAGCAGAGAATCTTTCTAAAGACATCAAAGTTGCTGAGGAATGGATTAGAGCTTTAAACCGAGCCGACGCTACAGGAACCAGACTATTTGGTTCTAAAACACTTGGCGAACTTGAATTTGAAAGAAAAGCTAACGGCGCTCTTTCAATCAAAGGAAACTACAAGGCTGGTAGCCTGACATATGCTGGACCAATAATAATGCAAGGAAACATCACAAGCCCATCGTGGAGTAAAGATCATCTAACAATTATCAGACTCACAAAAGGCGACTTCAAATTCGTCAATCCACTTGAAAATAAATACAAAATAGAAAATGGAGCACAGATAACAACAGACGTTGGCGACATTGTAGTTGGAAACGTCTTTGGGAAAAAGGATCATTTACAAGATCCATCAGGCAAAGTTGGTCTATACATAGTCAAGGAACACAGAACAAAACTGTTTGCACCAAAAGGAAAAATAATTATTGAAAATGCCGCAAACACTGTTTCACTTGATGCACATACCATCCTAGCACTAAATCTAGAAGATGACGTAAAAATTAGTGGTAAAGAAATTCTCATTTATGGACACAAGGTAACATACGATGTTGAAATAGAATTAAAAAAAGATGGCTTTATACGATTTTTTGAAGACTTTTCTATTCAAGGGTTGAGTGATGATACAATTATAAAATTAGAAAATGGTAAAAAATTCACCCTTCACGAATTCAAAACAAAACGTATTAAGGACTTGCCAGATACTGTTACTGACAAAAATAATTATTCCAAGGATGACACCATGGTCGGAAAAGGTTTTAAAATTACATATGACGTGCTTGATAATTATGATAAAAAACGGCTAGGAAAAAAGTTAGGCGGCTGGCGATTAAATATGAAATCTAAAAAACATACTTCCCACTAGAGATTTTTAAAAAGAAATTAAAAATGATTGAACTGTTTTTTAGTCGATTAGTTCAGTCCAACCTTTTACGAAGACTGAGTTCTTGTATAGAGGAACTGGTTGTCCAACTGTAAAGTCCATTGGTCTCATCCAAAAGATTGCTTTTGTTGGGCAAACTCCAATGCATGCTCCGTCTGAGATGCATCTTTCTGGATAAAAGACAAATGCTTTACCTCTCTTCCAGCCTTCAACAGGTTTTACCCTGAGTACATCAGGTCCCAAAGTGGTGCAAATTTCAACGCAAAGTGCGCATCCAATACACATTTGTTCACTAATGTCTGGTAAAATTGCTACTGGCATTGTAAAATCAATGTCTTTTTTGATCTTAATATAACTTACTTAAAATGGATGGATTATAACGGCGTTAGTGAATTTTATAACAGTGTTCGAATTTGGATCGCTTTCTAGCTAACCTCAGATACATTTTCTTGAAGAACATTCAACTGTAACTCAGAATTATGTCGTTCTACGGACAACTTTGTTATCAAATTAGAATCAAGAATGTGTCTACCTGTGGGAGATAAGACCCAGCCTTCCTGCTTCTTTTTCCTACCGATGCTTGCAAACAAGACAGTAGAATTTGATTCCCTTGCAACAAACGCAAGTAGCATGATGTAAGTATTGACAAGTCTACCCACATCTTTTTCATCCAATAAATTGTAAAGACCGTTTAAGGAATCAATTATCACAACAGATTTTTTATTTGAAATCATCACCAAAACTTTCTCAAGAATTTGCTTCCAGCCATCTTTGTCTGGATAAAAAAGAGAAACATTTTCTTTTTTTTCTATAATACCAGCCTTACAATAGCCAGTATACAACAAATCAAAATCTATGTAGACTATAGGCGTTTCAATTTGTTTAATCAGTTCAGAAAGAAAAGCAGCCTTAACGAATGGTTCTTTACAAAGAATTGAACTTAATGTATTTTGTTCCAAGTACTTTTCTACTTTATTAACTTGAATGGTTCGTTGATCAGGATTTTTATCCAACACGAAATAACATCATAGCTGATATAATAATGGACATAGAAAGCGATGACATTTCTAATGATTTTCCCACCGGCGGTAAAATTTACCTCAACAACGCATCGGTTTCACTAATGCCATTAGAAAGCATTAAGGCAATGACCGATTTCCTGGTTTCTTACTGTTCTATAGGACCAGATTCAATTGATTCAGAACCATTTGTGTCAGACAAACTTAGACAAACACGAAGAGTTATAGCTGATTTAGTAAAATGTCAACCAGAAGAAATTATTCTAACCCAAAGTACTACCGATGGAGTCAATGCTGTTGCAAATGGTCTATCATTTGATTCAAAATCAAACATAATCATTCGAGGTATGGCACACGAACACCATGCAAATTATTACCCTTGGTTGAGACTATCAGATAAATTACAAATTAAAAATCTTCAAGTCGATGAGCAAGGATTTTTTGATATGAAAGAACTTCAAAGCATGTTAGACTCTAACACAAAATTGGTGACACTTAGTCATGCATTGTATAACACTGGCACCATTCTCCCAATAGAAGAGGTCGGCGAAATCCTTGAGAAAAATAATACACCATACTTTCTTGATACAGCTCAAACAATAGGCTGCATTGGCGATTTTGATGTTAACAACACAAAATGTAATTTTATGTCATTTAATGGCTCAAAATGGCTTTGTGGTCCTATGGGTACAGGGTTGTTCTTTTGCAAAAAAAGTTCTAGTGATTTACTTGAACCACTTGCTATTGGTGGAGAATCAGCAATGATTTATGATGAAAACAAGCTTTCATACAAAGATCTCCCAAAAAAATTTCAGACTGGATTTCGTAATTATGTTGGGATGGTTGGACTTGAATCCTCGGTACGCTACCTTTCACAATTTGGAATGCAAAACATACGAACCAAGGTCATCAAACTTGCAAATCAACTACGTGATGAACTATCAAAAATTTCAGGTATAACATTGTATGGTCCAGCAGATCCGGAAAAAAGGACTAGCATTGTTTCATTTAACATTGAAGGACATGAACCACAAACTATTGTTGAAAGACTTGAGAAACAAAACATTGTGCTTTCTGTGCGTGAAATATTTGAGAAAAAACTAGTACGCGCATCTCCTCATCTTTTTAACACGGAATCAGAAATGGAGACGGTGATAAACGCGTTAAAGAGGCTATAACTTCTCTTGTTCCTCTATAACCATCATCGTTAGAGTAGACTGAACTTTGTTGATTTTTCTAATTTTATTCGTAATAATTGCTCTTAACTCTTCAGCATTGTCTGCTGAAATCTTCAAAACTATATCATAAATACCATAAACACCCTGAACCTCATAATTCACTTTACTCTCTGCATCTAAGATTTGTTTTACTTCATTCACTATTGATTCATCAGTCCCAAGATCTGAATTTAACAAAACATATGCAGTTGGCACATTACAAATTTCCTTGGACGCTATTTAACCGTTGATTATATTTTTCAAAGACTGATAAATTACATAATTCATTAATCTACATGGCACCACTTGATCTTACTCTTACAATTTCAGAAAAATTACCTACGTTCCCTGGTTCACCAAAGCCATTATTCATTCCATGGAATAAAATCAAAAGAGATGGATACAATCTAGAACTACTTTTCCTTAGCTCACATACTGGAACACACATTGATGCGCCATTTCATTTTGTTGACAAAGGAAAAAAGATTCATGATATTCCTGTCAACAGACTTACTGGTAAAGCAATTCTAATCAAGAAAAGAAAAAAACTGAATCAAGCTATTACAAGGAATGATATTATTAATTTTGAAAAAGAACACGGCAAAATTCCAAAAAATGCTATTGTGATCTTCTCTACAGGATGGAATAAAAATCTAGAAAAGAAATATTATTTTGAAAAAAATCCAGGCCTCTCAACATCTGCAGCTAAATATTTAGTTTCAAAAAAAACCAATCTTGTAGGTATAGATTCACCAAGTATTGATCTTGGCAATGAAAAAAAATTCTTAGTACACCACATTCTTTCAAAAAATAACATTTTGATTGTTGAAAATTTAACAAATCTAGAAAAAATCCGAAAGACCCATTTTGATTTAATTGTACTTCCTTTAAAACTCAAAAACGCAACAGGTTCACCTGTTAGAGCAATTGCACTCTAAAATACAAACTGGAACCTATCTCTCTTGTAGTTTTTAGATAATGTTCCTACTATTGGTAGTTGATGTCCACACTTGTTACATCTATTATTCTGATCTAGATTCCATTCCTCAATATCAAACCCATATCGCTTTACAGCTATATTGTTACACTCAGGACAATAGGTGTGTTCAAGAGGATGTCCTGGCACATTACCAATGTAGGCATATTGTAGTCCCTCTTTTTTAGCAACTTCATAATGCTTTTCAAGAGTTTTTACTGGTGTTGGCTCAAACTCCATCATCTTATAATCCGGATGAAACCTCAAAAAATGAATTGGCATTTCTGGTCCAAATTCATCATAAATGAATCTACATAATTTTTTTGCATAATCCAAATCATCTCCGGCCTCAGGAATAATTAGATCAGTAATCTCAACATGAATCTTGGTTTTATCACGAATTTCCAAAAGTGTATCAAAAATTGGTTTTGGATCTGGAACTCCAATGTATCTTCTAGTAAATTGTGGTTCTGCGCTTCCTTTGAAGTCAACAGTAATACAATCCAAAAACTCTCCCATCATTTTTACCGTTTCTGGTGTATCATATCCATTTGAGACAAAAAGATTGAACAATCCTTGTTTTCTGGCTATTACTCCAACATCTCTAGCATATTCTATGAAAATGGAAGGCTGGTTGTATGTATACGCAATACCATCTGCCTTGTAGTTAAGAGTAAGTTGTACAACTTCTTCGGGCGTCATATCGGTGCCCTCAACCTTTCGCCTTTGACTAATGTCATAATTTTGACAATACTTACAAAGCCAGTTACACCCAGTTGTTGCAATTGAGAATACTTTGGAACCAGGCATGTAATGAACAGCAGGTTTCTTCTCTATGGGGTCAACATGTCCAGTAATGACTTTACCATAAACAAACAGATCTAATCTTCCATCAACCTCACCTCTAATTCCACATAGTCCAATCTGATTTTGGCCTAGCTCACAATATCTTGCACAAGCAGTACAACGAACTTTATCATTAGGTAATTTCTCGTATAGAATTGCTTCCTTTCCTATCATTCTATAACTAGGCTTTTGACTAATATAAGCAAACATCTTCATTCGCAATGCTAAAAATACAGAAAAA
>JAEHKV010000098.1 GCA_016838845.1 Nitrosopumilales archaeon
AAAATGTAATTTTTACAATGTTAGATGTAAAAATTACACAAAGATTTAATCTTTATCATAAATTATACAAATTTTTCTAGGTTTGTGGACAAATTGTCCATTAGCCTTTTATACTAACTTTAGAACAAAATTAGCAATAACATGAAAAACGAGATAGGACGTAAAATAACTAGTCTTACTTTAATGACAATTATGGTCGCAGGTGGAATGACATTTGCCATTCCTGGCGTACTGCCAGCAGCATATGCATCCCACAATGCGAACTTATTCGTATCCGCAGAAAATTCCGCGTACGATAACTACTTTTCTGGACCAATGGTAATCGAGGTCGTCGTAAACGATCCAGACATCAAAACTCTGGACGATGCCCACGGTGAGCCAGACGTTACAATAAACGGTGCTATTCTTCGAATGGTACAGACAACTGACGGTAACTGGTATGGTTACTTTGCAGATAGAAATTTAGCACAAATTGCTGATGCTACACAAGATGCCGGAGCTACTGGCAGCCAAAACGGAACCGGACTTAACTTTGGTCTCTTCTGTGACAACGATGATGTAATTCTTGGTAGTGCAACTTTCTCTGATACCAAAGGATTTGCAATTCCAATACTCGGTGCTATTCATGGAGGTACAGAAGGTACTGATACCATTGAAGGTACTGCATGTGTCACATCTGCTGGCAATAACAACTTTACAGGCGCACACGTAATTAGGGAAGCAAAAACACCCGTTGCTGCTAGTGGAGCTGTAACACCAGGTCAAATTGACATAGACCCAAACCAGTTCCCATTCATTCAACTTTATGACTTTTCAGTAGGTGGTAACATCATCGTTCAATACAACAAAGGTGGTGGTGCACAGAGTACTACACTTACATTTGATACTGTTGATCAATACGCAGGTGTTGAGCTAGACAGAACATTCTATCCACTAGGTTCTGAAGTTCACATCACACTTACGGATCTACAACTAAACATAGACCCAACTGATGAGGACTCTTGGACCTTTGGTGGTGTAGGCGGAGAATTATTCTATCAACTCTTCGACGAATCAGGTAATAATGATGCAGCCTTTACTGATAACAATTTCGACACATTCAACGATGCCGCAGCTCAAGACCTTTCAGGCAACCGTTCCGCTCTTCTGTTTGAAGTCAACGGACAAATCTTCATCACACTAAATCAAGATGGACCAACTGTAGCATCATTAAATGATAACGATGATCAAATCCTCAATACTGTACTTGAAGCTGCAGCAGCAAACCCAATCACATTTACCGAACTTGGTGTAAACACCGGTGTCTTTGGTAACTATGATGAATCAGATAATGCCAACATGGACATAGATTCCGTTGCTAATGTGAATGATGTCAGAGGCAGATCTGCTCTCTTTGAATATGGAGAGATTGAAAACAGCATAGTGGTTGGATTTGGCTTTGCTACAATTGACATGGTCTCAGATTCTGTTGATGGAGAATGGAACTCTGGTGAAGG
>JAEHKV010000099.1 GCA_016838845.1 Nitrosopumilales archaeon
TTCAGCCCATGCTTTAAAGTGAGAGTTCCACATTGCTTTTCCAGCTGTTTGTCCACGCATGATTTGAGAAAGATCAAAGGTTTCTGATGCAGGGACCTCACCAATTACAATACTAACAACTCCTTTTTGTTGCATGTCAAGTACTTTACCACGTTTTCCAGAAAGTACAGAAGCAACATTACCAACCAGGTCTTGAGGAACTCTAACTTCAATACCTAAAACTGGCTCAAGTAGAGCAGTTTGTGCCATTATTGTTGCACCCATACATGCCCGTCTCGATGCAGGACCGAGTTGTGACAAACCTCTATGGGCAGGATCCTCATGGGGGACAAAATGGGTGAAAGTGAACTTGCAATTTCGCATTTGTTCTTTAGCTAAAGGACCTTCTTTCATAACATCCTCAAAACCTGTTAAAATTGAATCAGATGATTCCTGAATAAATTGAACTCCTTTTGTACCATTTATCATCACATTACCTCTAGAATCAAACATCATGACGTTTTTTGCAATATCAGGATCCCAGCCTTTTTCACGCAAAATTTTGGCAATTTCTTTTTTGTCTTTCATTTCACTCAGCTCTCCAGTCCTAATCATTTCAGCAATTTCAGGCTCCAGTGGCTCCACCTTCATGAAAATTTTATTATGCCTATTTGGAGATTTTGACATGATTGGTTCGCATGAACCCTTAATGGTTTCTCTATAGTTAATCAAGGGCTCAGAGGTGACAATCTCAACTTTGTTTTCTTTAATCAGTGTAGTCGCAATATCAAGGTGTAAAACTCCCATTCCAGCAATAATGGTTTCACCGCTTTCTTCATTAATCTTAACAACCAAATTAGGATCTTCAATGGTAAGTCGTCGTAAGACTTCAACAAGTTTTGGTAAATCTTTTGGATGTTTTGGTTCTATAGCCATATGTACTACAGGTTCAGAGACGTACTTGACTCCTTCAAACATCTGAATGCCTTTGACAGCAGAAAGGGTGTGACCAGCTCTAGCTTCAGTGAGACCCAAAAGAGCCGGAATGTTTCCTGCTTCAAGCTCTCCAACCTGTTCTCTTTGATTACCCATAAAAAAGTTAACCGATTGTATTCTTCCTTCTCTTTTTGTATCAATTATGTTAATAGTTTGCCCATCTTTTATTGTACCAGAGAACAATCTACCAATTGCGACAGGACCTGCAGCTGGATCTAATGCCATATTTACAATCATCATAACGACGGGGCCTTTTTCATCACAGTTTAAAATAGATTTACCAATATCAGAATCAAGATCACCTTTCCAAATCTTTGGAATCCTATACTTTTGTGCTACATGGGGGGGAGGATGGTGTTTTACAACCATTCCCAAAATTGCATCTGCAAGAGGTACTTTTTCCACAAGTGCATTCAGGTCACCGCCTTCTTGATAAGCAGCAATAACATCTTTGAATGAAATGCCCTTGTCTTTCATTATATCGATGTTAAATGCCCATCTATCTTTTGCAGAACCAAAAGTTACACTGCCATCTTGAATAGAGACCTTCCATTTTTCTTTGTATTCTGGTTCAGCATAAATGTCAATTAATTGATTAAAGTTAGAAACTACAGTTGCAAGTGTTTCTTGCATTTTCTCTGGAGTCAACCTTAATTCTTTTATGAGTCGATCTATTTTGTTGATGAACAAAACAGGTCTTACTAGTTCTTCCAATGCCATTCTTGTTACAGTCTCAGTTTGAGTCATGATTCCTTCAACAGCATCACAAACCACTACTGCCCCATCAATAGCTCTTAGACTTCGTATTACTCTTCCACTAAAGTCTACGTGACCAGGGGTGTCTATCATGTTGATAACGTATTCTTTATCATCTTGAGTATAGTGTAAAGTAATATTTGCTTGTACAATTGTAATGCCTCTTTCCTGCTCCTGTTTCATAGAATCAAGTGCAAGAGCTGTACCTGCAGCTGAAGGGGCAATGATTCCAGAATTTGCAAGAAGACTATCACTCATAGTGGTTTTACCATGATCAACATGAGCAATTACGCCAAAGTTTCTAATCTGTTCTTTATTTTTAATAATCTTCATTACTTGTTCGGTTGACTTGTATTTCATATTCGCAAATCCGATTTCTACAGCTATTAAACCTTATGAAGAGTTAAATCAATAGATCATTTTGTTGCTGACATTTCGAAGTTTTTTTGAAGTTACAAAATGGCAATCTTTTTGATTTCTCTTTTTAGCTTCCAATAATGGTACCATTTGAGCAATAAATGTATAAAACAAAAATTGTGAGAGTCTATCCTTTGTCACATAGGTTGGCTGAAACACATGTAGACCGATTTTTCTGAGATTTTTTGAAAGCTGTGCAGTATGGGAATTTTTCGCTTCAAATATTATCACACAATCGCCACGATTAGCTGAAAATAATTCCATATGAGAGAATTGTTCAATTCGCTCATAATGAACATCCTTTCCTAATAGTTCATAGAATTTTGCTGCAGCATACATCGCAACAGGATAAGTGTGTAAATTACCTAGAATGAACAATCGTTTACTAAATTTTATTTTTTTAGATTCATCGATAGCTTTTTTGAAAATTTTAGTTCCATTTGGAATTTTGATTTTTGTTACTAGAGAAATACACGTCAACGCGCTTTGGAGAAAACTCAAACTTCCGCCAGTAAAAACATCAGAATTTGGAAATTGTAGGTCGATAGTCCTAGAACAAACTTTTGATAGTCGGCTTTTTGGATTTGATGTAATAGCAATTGCTTTTTTTGCAGTTTTTGCAACCTTAATGTTTGAGATCGTGTTTCCTGAAATAGAAACCAAAAAGATCGTATGCTTGTTTATTATGTGCTTATTTTTTAACAAATCAAGTGGATCAGCTGCTCTGACAGTTAAATTGGAAAATGATTCAGCCAAAAGAGAGGCAGATAAAGAATCTCCACTTCCACAAAAGATTGTATTTTTTTGATCAATCTCAGAAATTTGAGATTGTGGTTTGAAAATTTGTAAATATTGCGGTTGTAGAAAAACATCTCTTTCAAAAGCCTTGATTGTTTTCATAACATTTGTCATCACACGAACTATATTAGAACTGTTCAAAAGATTTTCAAGATTAATTTAGGATCAAATTTCTGTTTTAGTTTTTATAACCTACACGTTGAGAATTTTTGTGGAAATTTCTGTCGGTCATACTCCTGATTCTGATGACGCATTCATGTTTTATGGAATGTTTACAGGAAAGGTTAGTTCTACTGATTTTATTGTAAACCAGGTAATAGAAGACATTGAAAAATTAAATAGAAAAGCTATCAATCCGCAATTAGATGTAACTGCAGTTTCTGTTCATGCGTGTGCCCATATTCCAGATTATACAATTTTAAGAAGTGGTGGAAGCTTTGGAATCGGTTATGGCCCCATTGTAACTGCAAAAAAAAATTTATCATTAGAGCAAATAAAAAAGTCAAGGATTGCGATACCAGGGAGAATGACTTCAGCGTTTTTACTTTTACAATTAATGATTGGAAAATTTGATTATGTTGAAATGAATTTTAGTGAAATTCCAAAAGCCGTAAAAACTGGGGATGTTGATGTTGGATTAGTTATTCATGAAACACAATTATCCTATGAACAGGAAGGAAACTTGAAAATTTTAGATGTTGGAAGGTGGTGGCATGAAAAAACAAATGGCTTGCCTGTGCCATTAGGAATTAATGTTATGAAAACTAGTTTTGGTATTGATGTAATTAGAAAATTTGATAATTTTCTTCAAAAATCTATCGAGTTTGGTTTAGCGCATGAAGATGACGCCCTTGACTATGCTATGAAATATAGTCGTAGTAAGCCACGAGAACTTATCAAAAAATTTGTAAAAATGTATGTAAACGACGTAACTGTGAATATGGGAGAAAGTGGAGAACGGTCCATCAGAAAAATGTTTGAAATGGCAAAACAAGAAAAACTTGTTCCTGAATTTAATCTACATATTGCTTAGTCAAGATTTGAAATGACAAAATAATCTATATACGGTTTTGATTTATTATAATTGGACCAAATGGTTTTAGTGGATAAAAAAATTCTGTCTGGCGGACTCGCTATGGTGGTTATTGGCATTACAATTTCCTTATATCTTAATTCTGTTGTGCCAATTGGAACGTCCGGCATGTCAGAAGAAGAAACATTTGATCTTTTGACAAAACAACAGGAAAATCAAGATGTGAGTACTTTAGCTGGAATTTTGATGGGGATTGGTTTTCTGTTAGTTTTGATAAGTTTTGGGGCTAGAAGAAAAAGAAAAGGTGGGAAAAAAATAGTGGAAAAGAAACCAGCTTGAACCCCAACAAGGAAGACATATAGCAAAAA
>JAEHKV010000100.1 GCA_016838845.1 Nitrosopumilales archaeon
GAGCATGCCTTTGAAAAAACTGTTTCACAATCTGGCATCGATATTGTGACTAAACTCGGTCATAAATGCGTTAAACTCAACAAAATTGGTAAAAAACTGATTTTATCTTCGCCTTTTTCGTGACTTGGACCTAGATCTTTTTTTTGCAACTTTTCTTCTGGCCGGCCTTGGTTTTCTTTTCTTTACAGAAGCTTTTCGTTTTGTTCTTCGTTTAGCTGGTTTTCGTTTTGAACTCTTTTTCTTTACAGACCTTTTCTTTGGTGCAGAACCTGGATTTTTTCCTGTGCCTTGATTTGACATTCTTAGTTTGAGATTTTTCAAATAAACTAAATCCATTTTAGCTCTTCTTTCGTCTCTCATCAAATCAGTTGTTGCTCCATATTCATTCCCATGTTGTTTAAAACAATTTGAATGGAAAAGACGGTCATTCTTATAGACCATTTTATTGCGCTCAACTTTTTTTACACAAACAACACAATGACCAATGTAGTCTTTGTTTGCATTGGTTTCAAACTCACCCGCTATTTTAAAAATTAGGCCTTGTAAATCCGAAGGAATATTGATTTCTACTTTTGGCGCCTCTGTTGGTTTTTCTTCCGCCTCTTCTTTTTCTTCTACTCTTACTAGGTAACCTTTTTCATATTCATTTAACTTATCTTGTTTTGTTTTTGATCCTTGGTCACTAGAACTCATTACCGCATCTGATCATTAGCTAAATTTAAGACTTTTTAGAGAATCCATTTAGGTTATACATTCTAAATCATTAAAGTTCTAGACTTTGTAGAAGAAATGTATGTCTGAAAAACTTTTTTTAATTTCATCTCTTCGTGACTCCACCATTTCCGTCATTTCCGTTAAATCTTCACCTGAAGGAACTTTGCCAAACTTTGCAATATAATATCCAAGAATTATGCCCAGTACTACGCCCGCCTTGTGACCAAACTTAAAATCATCATCATTGCGGTAATTCCAAAATTCTTTGTTACATTCATGCGTTTGAATTCCATGAGGGATAAGACATTCGTCAATCAATGATGTTATTTTTACATGAAATTCTTTGTCTAACACCATACTTGACACCTTATCATGCCAAATAAAAAGACAAAGAAATTGTTATACATTTAGCATCAATCTTACCAAAAATACTCCCGTGCCAATTGCCACTGTTGCAATCATATATGGAAGTCCCTTTATGATGAAATCTTTGAAAAACATGCGATAACCGTGCCTTTCAGCAACTGCAATGGCGACAAGATTTGCGCTAGCGCCAATTAAAGTTCCATTTCCTCCAAAGTCTGCACCTATTGCTAAAGCATACCATAAAGGATTGAACGAATAATTCGCTATCGAACTTGCTATGCTTGGGTCAAGTGAAATGTTTTCAATAATTGGAATCATTGTGGCGGTATAGGGGATATTGTCAACAAATGCAGAAGCAAATGCTGATGACCAGATAATCAGTACCGACGTAGCTTCAAAATTACCACCAGTTACATTAACTATTTCATGAGCAAAGAGTTCAAGTGCTCCGGTTAATTCAACACCTGATACAATAATGAATAATCCTGCGAAAAAAAGCAAGGTAGGCCATTCTACATGAGCAAATGATTTTGCTGGATGTATTCTTGTAATTACCAAAAGTATCGCAGCACCACCCAGAGCAATAATAGAAACTTCCAAATCCAGAGCTCCATGGAACATAAATGCAATAACAACTCCGACAAGAACTATCACACTTTTTTTGAGTAGCGCAAAATCTTTGATTTCCTTTTTTTCATCAATTTGCATAAGTTTCTCTATGTGCTCAGGTTTTTGTTTAAGGTCTTTTCTAAACATGATTTTAAGAATTAAGAGTGATGCTGCAAATGTGATAATAACTTCTGGGGTCATGTGGTATGCAAAACTCATAAAATCAATATTCGCAGCAGACGCAATCATAATGTTAGGAGGATCACCAATGAGAGTAGAGGCACCTCCAACGTTTGACGCAAAAATTTCAGCAAGAATTAAAGGTATTGGGTTTATGTTCAGAACTCTTGCAACCGAAATGGTTACAGGAACTATTAGAAGAACCATAGTAACATTGTCCAAAAATGCAGAACCGACTGCTGTTATGACTGACAACAGTACCATCAGCTTCCAGACATTTCCTTTGGACAATTTTGCTGCCTTAATTCCTATATACTGAAAAACTCCCGTCTCTCCAAGAATTCCAACAATTATCATCATTCCTAAAAGTAATCCAATTGTGTTGAAATCAATGGCCCCTATTACAAAGTCAACAGTATCATGTGCAGGGATTAGGCCAGTGTAAATCAGAATTATGATAATGATGAGTGCACCTATCATCGCAAGCGATGTTCTGTGTATCGCTTCAGTAACCAAAATCACATAAATCCCCATCAAAACTGACAGGGTCATTGACATTGCAATTGTAAACTCTAACCCAATCATATCGGGTAATGTGAACAGCATAACGATTATGACAACAAGCACAATTCCGCCCATGACCATAGTTTGCCGCATTAACTTAGACCTCGATAAATCATTTATGTGGCGATATAAGGCATTTTCTGGTTTACGAAATTACACAAAATAATTCTTTTTCATTATGCAAGTTTTTGAGAATTCACAAAAACTCCTTTCTTTTCAATAATTTTTCCTATCCGCTTACTTTTAATTCCAGATTTTTTGAAAATCGAGTTTATTCTTTTTTCTTCATTTTTTGGAGAAATCACACAAAAGCCTATTCCCATGTTGAATGTTTTATACATTTCAAGGGTACTGATTCCCCTATCTTCTAATAATTGAAAAATTGGCGATGGAATTGGCATTTCGTCAAGTTGGTATCCAATTTTTTTTAGCCTCAATAGTTTGGTAAATGATCCTCCGGTAATGTGTGCCAAACCATGAACTTTACATTCTTCAAGTATTCTGAGTATAGGTTTAACATAGATTTGAGTAGGAGTTAAGAGAGCATTTCCAAGTTTTCCTATTCCTTTAATTCTATCTTGCAATGAGTACTTTGAAAGAAGAGCTTTTCTTGCCAATGAATATCCATTCGAATGAAGGCCACTACTTTGAGCACCTATTATCACGTCACCACGTTTTATCTTATTCCCAATTATCATTTGTTTTTTGGTTAGCATACCAACCACCATGCCTGCAAGATCAAATGCAAATCGATTTCCTGAAATTACATCAGGCATTATCGAAGTTTCACCACCAACAATTGGAACACTAGCTTTTTTTGCACCTTGAACTAAACCTTGCACAATTTTTTTTAAAATACCTTCATCATTTTTGTTTGCAGCAATATAATCTACAAATGAAATTGGCGTTGCACCTACACAGATTATATCATTTACATTCATTGCGACACAGTCGATTCCTACTGTGTCAAATTTTTTCATCATATTGGCAATGAGAACCTTTGTTCCTACTCCATCGGTATGGGTTGCTAAAAGTGTCTTCCCAGGGATTTCTACAATTCCGGCATAATGTCCAAACCCATGAGCAATTCTGACCTTCTTTTGCAGTTTGTGAGTGGATTGAATAATTTTGCCAATAGCATTCTGACTTTGCTTAATTTTTGAAATATCCACGCCTGCTTTTTTGTAAGTCAGCGCCATAATTTGATGCTGACCTGATGCGAATAAAAGAATTTGCTTGTATTTAGTTCTGAATCTTACATGTACATTCCAGAGAATTGTTTTCTATCTTGCACATATTTCTGAGAAAGTTCTTCCAAGTCTGCACCAATTTTTTCTTTTTCTTTTTTTAGCTCAGAAACATCAATTTGCATTTCATACATTCTATTTACAGCTTCGATCAAGGTAGCCGCTGCTTCCGGATCTGGTAATAGTTTATTTGCTTTTACAAGCAATGCAACTCCTTGAATTTCTCTAATCAAACATTCGTTAAGAATCCCTCCAGGTATTCCAGTAATAAAACCATGAGGAATTATGTTGATATCTTTATCCGCCATCACTCTACAAAGATCTTCTTCTGCAGCACAGTATGCTTTTTGATCATGTTCATTACTTGCAACTCCTTCAAGAATTATTATTTCGTTTGAGCCTTTTTCTTTAGCCCAATCTAATATAGCTCCTACTATTGTATACACGCCTTCTATTCTAAGAGTAATCTCACAGATTACCGTACATACCGTCCCTTCTTTGTTTGCGTAAAAACGGAAAGGATGTCGTAATCTGCCTTTCATAAAGACGGTTGATGGAGGAAGATGCTTGGATCTCATATACCCAATCTCTTTCATTTCTAATTTCTCAATCATATGTCCAATTGCGATGGGTCCAACCAGCCCTGCACCAACAAATCCTGCAAAAATTAGTGGACTCTTGAGTTCAACTTTTTTTATTTCAAAAACTTCGGCTTCAGGAAATTCTTTCTGTTGCACTCTTTACGTCAAATTTTTCTGTCTAATTACCTTTGTTAATGAATAAATTCAACATGGTTCTACCCTTATCAGTAATTGAATAGATAACATTGGGCCCAACTGGTTCTTTTTTTATGAAATTATAATCTACGCAAAGACGCAGATAGTTAAGAAATGATTTTTTCATTCTGATTTTTGATTTTGAGTACAAGTTAGAAAACGTCATTGGATTTCCACGTAGCTGATACAGCAGTTTTAGTAGTGATAAGGTGCTATAGTCCCGTGTCCTAGCCTTGACTGCATCCAGGACTTGTTCAGCTCTACTTATGATGAAATCATCAAACTGATCAGCCACCTCTATAGGCACGTAGGTTAATCGCGATTTCATCATACCGTATCGTACGGTATATTACTTTATTAATCTTAAACTAAAGCTTTGTTGATCCAAAAAGATGGTTTTTTTACACCTTTTGATACTGCGTGCAGATCTACTTTGGTTGTTTGAATAGTGAATTATGCATAAGGAGATTCCTTTAAACAAACTGGATTTTATCAACCAACATGGAAATTGCTATTAACACAGCGTTGACAATTGCAGGACTTGTAATGTTATGTTTTGGTGGTAATTGGTTAGTAAATGGTGGAGTCAACATTGCCAAAAAATTTGGAATAAGCAAAATGATAATCGGAATGACTGTTGTGGCATATGGAACATCTACTCCAGAATTAGCTGCAAGTATAGCAGCAGCTAGAGACCATGGTGCAATAATTCTAGGTAATGTTATTGGAAGTAATATCGCAAATGTTGGAATGGTGATTGGCATTGCTGCTATTCTTACACCATTAATTGTCAGTAAAACAACAATACGAAAAGAAGTACCAATAATGCTTGGTGTCTCACTTTTACTAGTTGCATTATCAATTGACGGTGAAATATCTCAATATGATGGCATTTTGTTAATTGGATCATTAATTGTTTTTACAATTTTTATTTACAAGGATGCAAAGAAGCAAAGAATTGAAAACATAGATGAAGACATTCCTAAAAAAAATGCTTATGGTAAATCCATTGGGTTAATTGCCATTGGAATTGCACTATTGTATGTTGGCGCTATATTGACTATTGACAATGCAGTAATCTTGGCACAATCATTTGGCATTTCTGAGAGAATTATTGGATTAACAGTTATAGCAATTGGAACTTCGCTTCCTGAATTAATAACTTCGGTAATAGCAATTCGAAAAGGTCACACTGATATTGGAATTGGAACCATCATTGGTAGTAACATCTACAATATTTTGATGATTATGGGAGTCGGTGCCACAATTGCTGGTGTTGCAGTGGTATCTGAAGTTTTCATTGATTATGCTGTCATGATTGGATTTAGTCTTGTTCTATTGGTAGCAATGAAAAAGGGTCTTATTACACGGCCAATTGGAATTGGCCTAGCTGCAGCATACTTGATTTATCTTGCAGTTACATTCTTCTTTTAGGCATAAAATAATCGCTAAATTGGTATTATTTTAATTTCATCCACTCTTAAGCTAGGACAAATTGATGGTAATGACGCCCATTGCAAAACATTTCTAGAATCATTTCCTATGGCAGAAATTTTTTCCAAAAGAGTTTTGAGATTATGGACTATTCTAACAGACTTGCCGGGACTTTTGATTTTTCCATCTTCAATAATTCTGATGCCGCTTCTAGCTGTACAAGAAAAATCTCCCTTGATAGGGTTTACAGCATAGGTATACCATAACCTGCCTACCACAATCCCTTTCTTGGTATCCTTAATCATTTCTTCCGGGGTAGAATCCCCATTTTTGATCCTAAGATTATGTGGTGATGGTGCAGGAATAGGTTCCGCATCACGACCCATAGGAGAGCCTGGTCTTGACGCATTACCCGAGGACTCCTTCCCTTCTTTGAACGCATTATACAAATCTGAATAAACATTTTTGAAAACACCATCTTCAATCAAAGGTCTGATTTTTGTTGGAATACCTTCATCGTCAAAGCTTTTACTTCCAACTCCTTCCGGTGCATGAGGATCATCTAACAAATCAAAATTTTTAGCTGAAATGACCTCTCCAATTTTTTCAGAAAAGCAGCTTCGTTTTTCAGTATATGTTTTGAGATTAAAATTCGCTGAAAGAACAAAAGCTAAAATCTCTCCCACTGAATATGGTTCAAAAATTACTGAACAAGTTTCAAACTCACAATGCTGTGGATTAATCGAATTAACACACATTTCCATAGAATCTTTTCCAATTTGGGTCGGTGTAAAATTTTGTAATGTTCTACAACTGGCATGTCCAATACCACTCACTGGAAGAGTCCCAACATTGGAATCAGCATTTATGATTCCTGCAATGTAAGTTGCTTCATCATTACATCTTAAACCATTGGTATTTGCTATTGTAAAATCCTCTGCAACAATATTTAATGAACCTGAAATCGAATCAATTTTTGGATTGAGAGCAGAATCAATCATAGTTTGAGCTATATCTGATGCCTCAATTCCTGTGGTTTCTGAAAGTTTCTTATCAAAAACTCCCTCAAGCGGTATTTTCTGCTTCGAATTCTGTGCCAAAGATTTCCAAAACGGCTTTGGTTTGGTAATATTAGATAATTCTAAAGCTTGATCAATAGTCTTTTTGTAATTTTCAACAATAGATGTTTGTGCAGAAGAAATTTTTTTCCCATGAATAATTCTTATTCCAATTGATTCTTCTACATTTTCTTTTGTTTCAGCTATTTGTGAATCTGTGATTCTTACAGTAATGGTTTTTCTTTTTACATTTACTGCTTCACACTCATCAATTCCTTTAGCTTTTGCATAATCAATAGCCCTTTCACAGGCTGACAATTAATTTCGCCTAGGATTTTGATAATTAAATTTGTTGATTTTAATTAGATCAAAATAGGATCCAAACCTGGATTCATCATCTAAATCATCTAATGGTTCACTTGTTTTAGATTCATCTTCGAATTTTTTTAGAATTTTGTAATTTGTATTTCGTTCTGCAGGAACTCTTCCAACTTCTCTAACTAATCTTCTAATTGTTTTTGGTTTTATTAGTTGACCATTTTGAGCTCCTGCTGATGTTGATATGCTTTCGTTAATCAGAGTCCCACCAAAGTCATTTGCACCCCACATTAACAGTAACTGAGACATTTTTTGGCCTTCTTTTACCCAGGACATTTGAATATTATCAATAGAATTGTTAAGAATTATTCTTGCTATGGCATGCGTTAATAGAATATCTCTAGAATTACTACCATTTCTAATTCCTTGATGAAGTTTATTTTTGTACATTGGAGCTTCACTAGCAATAAAATTAAGTGGTACAAATTCTGTGAATCCTCCAGTTTGTTTTTGAATTTCGCGCAATTTGCAAATATGCATGACTCTGTCTTCTGGTGTCTCTATATGCCCATACATCATTGTTGAAGTAGTGTTAATTCCTAGTTTATGAGCTGTTGAAATCACCTCTACCCAATCACTAACGCTAATTCTTCCAGGAGAAATCTTGTCTCTCATTTTTTGATTCAAAATCTCTGCAGCAGTTCCAGGAAGTGTATC
>JAEHKV010000101.1 GCA_016838845.1 Nitrosopumilales archaeon
ATAGATTCAGCTCCGCTGTTGTTAAGATGAACTTGTGTTAGACCGTGTGGCGCAACACCGATGAGGGTCTTTAGGAACTCCTCACGAGTTCTGTTGTAGAGCGAACTGTGAACAGTAATTATTTTTTCGAGCTGAGACTTTAATGCATTGACGACTCGTTCATTTCTGTGTCCCACTATGGCTACCCCGTAACCACCCATGCAGTCTATGTACTCTGTACCATCTACATCCCAAACATGAGAACCGAGTCCTTTTTCCACTGTGACAGGAAATCTCTGATACAGATTTCCCATAAATTCGTCTTCAGTCATTTTTTAATTACCGTACAGTTTTCGTGTGCAATGGCTGCTGATATTGGATTTTCTTTTTGTCCATTTGCTATTAACGCTTCTTTTACCCCCATGTCTAGGGCTTCTGTTGCAGCTAGGATCTTTTTTTCCATACCGAACCCTACCTTTGGTCGAATCTCTTTAGCTTCTGCTAGGGTCAAGTCCGTAACAAGTTTTTCATCCATCAGTAAACCGTCTACATTTGTAATGAACAAAACTTTGTCCGCCTGAACTTTACCAGCAACATACGCAGCCGCTCTGTCTCCGTCTACGTTAAGGAAATCATATTCCTCGCTGATTGCAATGGGCGAAATTACAGGAGTGTATCCTTGCTCTAAAAGAGACTTGACAAATTTCACATTTACCTCGGTAATTTTACCCGTATATCCGCCGTCAATTGCCTGTTTTCGTCCTTTTTCGTTTACGATGATTAGCTTCTTTTTTCTTTCCGCCTGCAATACTTTGGCGTCAACACCCGAGAGACCGATTGCATTAACTCCATTTTTTTGTAAAAGACGAACAATTGTTTTGTTGATCCTTCCAGACATTACCATTGTGAAAATTTCTGCAGTTTCTTGGTCAGTGTATCGACTTTTGATTCCACTTGGAGAAACAACAAACTTTGGTTCCTTTCCAAGCTGTTTAGAAACTTTTGTAACCTCTTTTCCTCCACCGTGCACAAGAATCACCCCTTCACTTTCTACTACTTTTTTAATATCGGAAATCGTAGTTGAATGTAGATTATCAACTACACTCCCACCAATTTTGATTGTGATCATTATTACACAGGTGTAAGTGGAGTATATTTAAGACCCGCCATTTCGTCAAAGCCAGTCATGATGTTCATGTTTTGTATAGCTGAGCCCGCTGCGCCTTTCATCAGGTTGTCAGATGCTGAAAGGGCAATCAATCTGTTGTTATCTTCATCCAGCTCAAAGCCAATATCGCAAAAGTTGGAACCAACCACAAACTTTGGATCTGGGAATTTGTATAAACCATTCTTGTCACGAATCAATCGAATGAACTTTTCTTCACCATAAGCTTGGCGATAAAGTTTCCACAATTCTTTTTCATCTATATGGTTTTTCATAAACGTGTGATTGGTACACAAGATTCCACGAACCACATCAACTGCATGTGGACTCATAGAGACGTGAATTTTCTTTCCTGCAATCTCACTTAGTTCCTGCTCAATCTCACCAGTGTGTCTGTGTTTTGCTGGTTTGTATGGTCGAATGACTCCAGCTCGCATTGCGTGTGCAGTTCCTGAACCAGAACCAGCACCTGACGAACCAATCTTTGCATCTACAATAATGTGTTCAGTGTCGATGAGATCGTTTCTAATAAGTGGCGCAAGTGCTAAGATGGAAGTAACTGCCATGCATCCTGGGCACGAAACTAGTTGCGCGTTTTTGATTTGTTCTCTGTGTAGCTCTGGGATTCCAAAGACAGACTTGGGTAGGTAATCTGGGTGAGGATGTTTCCATCCGTACCACTTGTCATAATCCTTAGGATCGTGCAATCTATAGTCTGCACTCAAATCGATGATCTTGATGTCTCTGTCGTATAGCGTCTTGACAATTTCTGTAGCGGTACCGTGTGGGACTGCTGTGAAAACAAGATCACACTTGTCAGACATTTTGTCATAGTCTAATTCAGAAAATGTTAGATCAGTGAATCCTTTCAAGCTGGGATGCACTCTGTGCAGGTACTCCCCAACATGTTGTCGTGATGTTACCATAGTGATCTCCACTTCCGGATGGTTTACCAAAAGTCGGAGCGTCTCTCCTCCTACGTAACCTGAAGCACCTACTACTCCTATTTTCATGATAAGTCTCCCTGAACGGTGTAATTTATTTCCTAATGGAATTTACCGTGAACTCTATCATTTCTTTTGGAATGTTTTTTTTCGCAACTTTTACGAGTCCCTTGAATTCCACAGTATTGTTTACTTCATGAACTAACAGACCGCGCTTTTCATCTTCCATAAGATCCACTCCTAAAATTCCGCCGCCCATGGCCTTTGAGGCCTTTGCAACTAAATCTTCAATCTCACTTGTAATCTCGCACAACTCTGGCTCTGCTCCAAGAGCTATGTTGGTCTTGAATCCGCCATCTGACTTTCTGTACATTGCAGCGATTGCTCTACCTCCAACCGAAATCACTCGAATGTCTCTTGGTGGTCGGTTTATCAATTCCTGTAAGTAGTAAATTCTATCATAATGACCGTCGGTTAGCTCTCTTATCTCAATAACTGCATCAAGCGTATCCTTGTCTTTAATTTGCATCACTCCTCGACCCCAACTTCCTATAACAGGTTTTATTACGAGGGGAAATCCAACCTTGTCTACATTTTCTGTTGCACCGTCCTTTGAAAAAGAAAAGTATGTCTTTGGGGTCGGAATGTTATTTTTTTTCAGTAGCAGTGACATGAACAGCTTGTTACCGCAGTTGTTCGCAACATCAAACTCGTTGATTACAGGAACATCTAGGAACTCTAGACATGCTGTAAAGTGCAGTCCTCTAAAGTAGCTTATACATCGTTCAAGAACAACGTCGCCAAAATCAAAATCACTTTTTTTACTGTCCGTGTTTATTTGAGTTATCTTTGCATCCAGTACGGATGTTTCATGGCCCAGATCTTCTGCTTCTTTCCGCAGTAATTTTTCTTCCGACCTAAGTCGATCAAAAACGATACAAATCTTTGACATTACTCTCCCCAGTCTTCGCCTACGGTTTCTGCTTGCTTAAGCTCAACATTTGATCCTTCTTTTTTTGATATTTCAAAGTCAGCTCCGCAATCAGGGCAGGATATTATTTCTCCAACCGAGGCATCATCAGGGATGTTTAGACTTGCATCACATTCTGGGCAGTTCATGTTTCAGTTCACCTTTTTCTTTGTAATTTATTAGCTTCTGTTGATTGCATTCCCCATAATTCAACAAAACCTTTTGCTAATTTTTGGTCAAATGTAGATCCTTTTCCATAAGTTGCAACCTTGTGGCTGTACAGTGAGTATTTTGATTTTCGTCCAACAACCCTCAAGTTTCCATTGTACAATTTCAGCCTGACCGTACCTGAAACCCGTTTTTGGGTTTGATCAATGAAGGCATCCAGATCCTCTCGTAGGGGATCCTCCCACAAACCAGAATAGACCAACCATGACCATTCGTCATCTATGAGAGACTTGAATTTATTTTCGTGTTTTGTGTGAACCATTTTTTCAAGATCAGAATGTGCTTCAATCAAACAAGTAGCAGCAGGTGTTTCGTAAACTTCACGAGATTTAATTCCGACAACTCTGTCTTCAATATGATCAACAATTCCTATTCCTGCAGCTCCTGCCTTTTTGTTGATATACTCAATTAGAGCAATTGGATTTAGGTTCTTTCCATCAACTGCAACAGGTACTCCTTTCTCAAACTGTATTTCTAAATAGCTGGGATTTGCAGCCAAGTTTTTTGTCTTTACCCAGATGAAAGCATCATTAGGAGGCTCTTTGTAAGCATCCTCTAACACGCCTCCTTCAATTGCACGGCCCCAAAGATTTTGATCAATACTAAACTTTTTTGCCACAGAATCAATTTTAATTCCATGCTTCTTTGCAAACTTTAATTCTGTTTTACGATCCAAATTCAAATCCCTAATAGGTGCAATGATTGGTAGATTAGAACCAGAACTAAACGTTACATCGAACCGAACTTGGTCATTTCCCTTGCCAGAACAACCGTGTGCAAGCGCAGTTACCTTTTCTTTTTTTGCAATCTCTAAAACCTTTTTTGCAATTAGTGGGCGCGCGAGAGCTGTTGCCAAACAATATTTTTTTTGATAAAGCGAGTTTGCTTTGATAGCAGGAAAAATAAAATCACTAACGAATTCTTTTTTTGCATCGACGTTGTAGTGCTTTTTTACACCGAGCTTTTTCGCTTTTGCGGTAATCTTTTTTTGATCATCGCCCTGTCCAACATCTACTGTAACTGTTACAACATCCATGTTGTATTTCTCCTGTAAGTACTTGACAACAACCGAGGTGTCTAAACCCCCAGAAAATGCAAGTATAGCTTTTTTGGACATGAAGGTTCTCATTGACTATATTTTCGAATTTATCTTTTGTGTTATGTCGTCTTAATTTTTTTTTGTCAACAAATTTCTGGCCTTAATCTTTTCATAGCTCGAGCTAAAATTCGTACATTATTTATCCGCCCAATATAACGCTGTTTTATGAATTTTAGATCAGCGATAGCTGCAGGAATCATAGGTGTTGTAGCCGTTTCCGTAGCTCTTGCTGTATTTACCTCTGAACAGGACGACAAAGACAAAATTAGATTAGCATTTTTCCCCAACGTTGGTCACGCTGTTCCAATCATTGGACTAGAACGAGACATCTTTTATGAAAAACTTGGAAGTGAAATAACAGTTGAGAAAAAAATTTTTGATAGCGGCCCTCAAGTGATCGAATCTCTCTTTGCACGTTCCATTGACGTAGCATATGTCGGTCCAGGTCCTGCCGTTAACGGATTTTTGAAATCAGAAAACCACAACATTGTAATTTTATCTGGAGCAGCTTCTGGCGGCGCAAGCTTTGTTGTACATCCTGACTCAGATATTCAATCCGCTGTTGATTTTTCCGGAAAAAGAATTGCCGCGCCACAAATTGCTAACACACAAGACGTTTCACTCCGTCACTACTTGTCAGAACATGGTTTTACCACAGCTGAAAAAGGTGGCTCTGTGGTTGTTTTGAATATTGCTAATCCTGAAATTTATGTGCTTTTTACAAAATCTGATATTGATGCTGCTTGGGTACCAGAACCATGGGCAACTATTTTTGTTAACGAGCTTGGAGGTAAAAGATTATTCTACGAAGAGGAGCTTTGGCCAGAAAACCGATTCGCATCAGTTCTGCTTGTTGCAAGAGCCGACTATGTCGAGAGCAATCCAGAAATTATTCAAAAATTATTGCAAGCACACCAAGATACTATACAATGGATTAACTCAAACCCAGAACAAACCGGGACAATTTTTAATGAATTTGTAAAAAGAGAACTTGGCAAAGCATTTCCTGATTATATTATTTCAGAAGCATTAACCAACATAGAGATTACCTCCGACCCAATTCCTGATTCAATTCACACCTTTGCCGAGAGAGCTGATTCACTTGGTTACTTGGGTAGAGATGGTTACAGTCTTGAAGGAATTTTTTATGACACAACTCCTAATGAACAAAAGAAGGAGGTTTAATTGAAAAATGACCAAGTTAGAGGCAAGAAACATTGTAAAGTATTTTCAGCACGATGATTACAAGCTCAAAGCACTAGGTGGAGTAAACCTCAAAATCCAAGAAGGAGACTTTGTATGTATAGTTGGACCTTCCGGCTGTGGCAAGTCTACATTTCTTAGAATTGCAGCTGGATTAGAAAAACCTGAGGAAGGAGATATTCTCTTTGATGGTAAACCTGTCACTAATACTGGTCCAGAAAGGATAATGGTTTTTCAAGAGGGCGCACTGTTTCCATGGCTCAAGGTTGTTGACAATGTTGAGTTTGGACTGAAAATTGCAGGAATTCCTCCCGACGAACGGTCACAAATCTCACAACGATATCTCGAAATGATGCAGCTTACAAGATTTGCAAACTCGTACACGTATCAACTTTCAACTGGAATGAAACAGCGGGTTGCAATAGCGAGGGCTTTGGTAATGGATCCTGATGTTTTGTTAATGGACGAACCATTTGCAGCTTTAGATGCACAAACACGTGAGCTATTATTAGTTGAGTTGCAGATTGTCTGGCAAAAAACAAAGAAGACTATTGTGTTTGTAACTCACAATGTTGCAGAGGCCGTAGTTCTCGGAACCAAAGTTGTTGTGTTTACTAACAGGCCAGCTGTTGTAAAAAAAGAGGTATCGATTGATTTTCCTCGACCAAGACTTGTTGAAGATCAAAAACTCGTACCACAACAGCAGAAAATCCTTGCAGAACTAAAACCCGAAGTTAAAAAGAGGATGGAATCAGAATGAGTAAGCATTTCACTGCAAAGAAAATCATTTTTTACGTTGCCATAATAGCAGTCTGGCAGACAGTTGCAGATGCTAACTTTTGGCCAAACGAAATCTTTCCATCTCCATGGGAGGTTATACAAGACCTGGGGTATGGAGCAGCTGACGGAAGCCTGTTCTACGGCATAGGCACTAGCATGTTGAGGCTGATTGTTGGTCTTGCAATTGCGATAGCTGGTGGAATCACTCTTGGAATTTTCATGGCTAGGATGGAAACGGTCAACCAAACAATTGGTTCACTAGTGCTAGGATTACAGTCTATTCCGTCAATTGCTTGGGTTCCATTGGCGTTAATCTGGTTCGGCGTGTCTGATGCAGGAATTATCTTTGTGACAGCGATTGGCGCAATCTTTGCTGTTACTATCAATACGTATACAGGTGTGAAAAATATCGACCCGCATTACATTGAAGCAGCACAAAACATGGGTGCTAAAGGAAGTAAGCTCATTACACTAGTTTTGATACCAGCTGCATTTCCCTACATGATTTCAGGTTTCAAACAAGGTTGGGCGTTTGCATGGCGAGGAGTTATTGGTGCCGAGATTTTGTTTTCGTTCTTGGGATTAGGATTTTTGCTAAATGTTGGTAGACAGACAATTGATGTTTCTCAAGTGATTGCTGTAATGATAGTAATAATGGGAATTGGCATCTTGATTGACGGCCTTGTTTTCAAGAGATTGGAAAACAAAGTCATGTCAAGATGGGGTCTGCGTTAAGAGTGTGATTCCCAAAGAAGGGGATGAATTCTAGGTCGGGCAGAAGCCATTCTTTGGGAAATAAAACGACTCTACCGGTATAGTGTGATTTTTGTTATTAGATTGGTGTATGTTCAAATTGAACAGCAAAATGATATCTCAAATGAGGTATCATTGAGGTATCACGTTTTTGTGGTTTCAGGTTCCTTGCTAACTGGAACTTTGTTGATTTTCAACGAAACCGCAAACGCGCACACAATTATTGCAATTGCAAAGTACATCACAGCGGTATAGCCATAAGAAAATGCAATTACTCCAGCTATTATGGGCCCAACCACTGTCGCAATGGATAGAGTGGAACTGAATATTCCGGTTGAGGTTGACTTTGGGTTGTGCGCCATCAGATGAAAGTTGCCACCTATGAACAAAAATGCCCACGTCGCACCCACCAGTGCCATAAAGGGCATTGCCATCCACCAATCTGTAATGAAAGCCAAACCAACAAACACGAAGGTTGTTAGACCTATCCCAATCTTGAATTTTGTAACGTTTGCAATTCTGATTTTACTTGCCATCAAAGTCATTATCACAAAGGCTGTCACAGTATTGAAAACATACACAATTGAGATCTGGTAGAGCTCTGCACCGAACCGCTCCATTAGCATTATCGGTAAAATCATCCAGACGGAGCTTGCGCCGATATGTCGTAATAATAACGACAAGAACAGAAACTTGTTTTTAGCAATAACTCTTTTAGTGGTCCCTGGTTTCAGCTCCTGTTTCGATGTAATGTTTGGCAGCTTTGCAGTCAATACAAGTCCAACCAAAAAAAACCCGCTTGAAACCAAAAAGATGAGCTGTGTATCGTTTGCCAGGCCTGCTGCCACTATTCCTGCCAGCCAACCAAGTGCCTGAAATGAAACCACAGAAGCTACTTTTCGTTTGTCTTCACCAGCTTCATATGAGTAGGCCAGCATTGCGGGAATCATTATTCCTGTTGTGATGCCTGCACCAATTCTTGCTAGTAAAAGCAACGAAACATCATCAGCAAAATAGTGCAGACCAAATGTTACTGCACAACCAATGAATCCAATTCGAATGAAGAGAAGTCGCTTTCCTTTTTTGTCAGACACTCGACCAAAGTAAAGCTCTGATAAAATCTGTGCAAAGGAAAATGACGCAACAATAACCCCAATCTCAAAAAGAGATTCTGTCACTCCCTTTGCAATAATTGGCATAAAGACGAAGGTTATTGCAATTCCTGCGTGCTGGAAAAATGTAGTTCCTCTAACTAAATTATTAATACTAAATTGCTGCAATTTGGCCTCGACTATTTTATTTTTTTTGCCTAATTTGAAATAATCTACTTTAATCTCTGTCTTGCAAGCTCCGCTCCTTGCACGAGTGATCTAATTTTGTTAAAGGCAACAGTTCGAGTTCTTGTTCTCAATCCACAATCTGGATTTACATAAATTTTTGTTGGATCACCCAAAGCCTTTGCTGCATACAAAATTCTGTCGCGTACAAGTTCAGGAGATTCAACATCATCAACATGCACATCAGTAACTCCTATTCCTATCTCTCCTTTGAAGCCATATTCCTTGAAAAGTTTCAAAACTTGAAAACCCTTCCGTGCTTTGTCACTTGATCCTAAATTCCAAGTGTCGCGATTTGCAAATTCCAATGTATATTGCTGTGCTTTAATTTCTGACATCTGTGGAGCTAAAACTTTGTAGTCGTTTCCTGAAAAACATGCATGGACTACGATTTTTGCATTTACTCCTTTTACGGATTCATTAATTGACTCTCTGAAAATATCCATCTCGGAAGGGTGTGACGTTCCAGCTGGTTCATCAATCTGAACTACCTTAGCTCCCAGCTTTACAAGGTCCTTAATCAAAGGTCGAAGAACTTTTTTTGCTAGTGCAATTACCAATTCTTCCTTTGACTTGTAATATTCGTTATATGACCAATCAGCAAGAGTATACGCACCTGTAACAGGAACTTTGATCTCTTTTTTGGTATTTTCTTTAACAAACTTGAATTCGTTTTCATGAAAATTTTTTTTATAATTAACTGGACCAGTAATCCGCGCCTTATTGTAATACTTGTTGTCCCATGATCTTATTCTTCCAGCAAATTCAAATCCTTTAATGTATCGTACAGGTTCCTCATACATCTCAACTCTGCGAACCTCGCCATCATAAACAATGTCTAGTCCCAAATCTTCAAGGGTTTTTATGTTTTCTAGAGCCGCATTGTTTCTTGCCTTGATTTTTTCTTTGTTAGATATGTCAGGATTTTTTACTGATTTTAACAACCAAGATGGTTTTTTCAAACTCCCAATCTCTTGTGTCGGAAATAATTTAGACATCTTTAACCCCTCTTGCAATTTCTCCTAGAACTAGGATTTTTTCATTAGCGAATTTTTTTGGTATATATTCCAAGTCAAAGTTAGTACTAACAAAGACCTCTTTTGGTCTCGTTTTAGAAACAATTTGATTAATCTCAGAAATGGATTTGTTTTTATTTTCAATTTTTGTTGTGTACGAGTTTACTAAACCAATTGCAAGTGATTTTCCTGAAAAACTATGTTTCTTGATGGCAGAAATTGGAGTAGTTGTAGTATCAAATCCTAACCCAGAAACTGGTAAATCTAAAAGCCTATCAATTTTTTTTGAAACATCTCCAAAATAAAAATGAAGAATAGTCTTTGCCTTAACTCCACGTGTAAGTATGTCAAGTCCTTCTTTTACCAAATTAAAATTAATTTTATTGTTGTATGCTATGGATGGTCCAACAAGTTGGATTAGCTTAAAACCTGCTTCTACTAATGTTAATGCTTCTTTATGGAGCATCTTTGCAAGCTCTAACACAAACTCATCTTTGTTTTTATGCTTTGAACTCAAATGTCTATCTGCAAAAGTATATGGTTCTGGCATACACACTGCCCTATTTTTTGGTAAAAGCGACATAGCCAAGTTTGATTTTATTATTTTTCCACTACTTGCAATCCCATTTTCAAAAGATAATTTCCTGTAAAATGTATTCATCTCGTAAATTCTATTTAGCGCGGCTGGTTTCACCGACTTTAATTGGGAAAATGGCCTGAAGATATCATCCCATCTCAAAAGCGGGTCTGACACATAACCTAATTTTGCCTTTTTCTGTTGAGTAATGTACCCTTTTGTCTCCTTTTGAAAAAGAGATGAAAGATTAGATGTGTGCTTTCTTGTTGCTTCGATTAATTCTTCTGATCTAGGATATATCCCCAGTGTATAAGATGATATCAAATTGCTAACTTTGTAAGGGTTTTTTGAACCCCATTAAAATCATTGGGGGATGTGATAAGAACATTTGTTGTCAAGCCATGTATTTTTTTAATAAAATCAAATACATTTTCTTCATAATTTGACCAATCCAGCTTTAGGAATTGTGCTGATTTTAAATTCTTGTCGGATGGAAACAAAACAATTGGAATAATTTTGAAACCATGTGGTTTCAATAGAGACACAAGATTAGAAACTTGATCAACCGATTCAACAACTTGAGTTATAAAACCAGTTGGTTTTGCATCAATCTTTTTTTGAATTTTTTTAAAATCAGGATTTGCAGGTAAGGACAAGAAAAGATCAATTTTTTTATCAAGTTCTAATTCCTTCAAATGTTTCACAACCTGACTAGGTATCAATCCGGAGTCTTTTGGATTGTCAGGAGATGCATCTCCTTTTAGAATTAAAACTCCATTCACACCTAGTGTTATCGCATCATTAACAATTTTTTCAATTTCAGCGAGATCATTGTCTCTAACTCGAACGCTGATAGTTATTTTTATATCTGGAAAATTTTTCTTAATTAACTTACTAGCTACAAGTGGAGAAATTCTTTTTGTTCCTAAAACTGAATCAGTAACATGAACGCCATCACAACTTTTACTTATTTCAGACATTCTTTCGTTTAATTTTTCAAGTAAATTTTCACGTTCAGCGTCAGATAGTGTCTTATCTTTTGGTAATTTGGGAGGATTTACCTCGTAAATTATTGTCATGAAGGTTTTTCAAATTTACTTGATTAAAACCTTTGAATGATAAACTCAATAAACAATCAGTGTTCTTTATCCATTATGACACTAGAAGAAATTAGATCATTACTATCCTCCGATTTATCCCCAAAACCAAACCATGATGGTTCCAAGCTTGCTTCTGTTTTGGTTGTAATTCATGGGATAGAGCCCAAAGTTTTGATGACAAAAAAATCTGAAATATTAAAAATTCACAGTGGAGAAGTTTCGTTTCCAGGAGGAAAACTGGATAAATCAGATGCTGATCTTCTATCCACTGCTTTAAGAGAAACAAGAGAGGAAATTGATCTTGAAATTAAACGCGAACAAATTACAGGACAATTAAACTCGGTGCATACACTAAATTCTGGCTTCACAATCACTCCTTTTGTAGCAGTAGTTGATGACCTACCTACTCTAAAACAAAATTTTGAAGTAGAGTCTATCTTAAACATCCCAATCATTCCATTTTTAAAAACATTGGATGATGATCCAGACCCAAACCACAAATCAATTCAAGAGATGTATATTTTCAAATTTAATGAATACAGTATCTGGGGGGCGTCAGCTAGAATCTTAAAACAAATTGTAGATATTTTCAAAAATAATAAATTGATTTGATATTCAAATACAATTTTTCAGTTTCAATCTGAGATTCATTTAAAAAGAGCTTGACCGGCCTCAATTTTTATGGCTGCACGTAAATCGTCTCCGAGGAAAATTCGACTCATGAAAAAACAAAAGCAAGCCGCAGCTGTTCCAGCGTGGATAATTCTTAGAACAAAAAGATCAGTTAGAACAAACCCAAAAAGGAGAGCTTGGAGACAAACTGACGTGGAGGTAGGTTAGTTGTCACAAGAGCTAGAAAGGGTTTACACAATTAACTTGGGCAAAGTTTTACTTTCTCCAAATAATCGACGTGCGAAAAGAGCAATAAACATGATTAGAGAATTTGCTCGACATCATATGAAAACTGAAGATGTTAAAATTGATGAAGAATTAGCTCATCAAATATGGAAACGAGGAATTAAACATCCTCCTAGAAAAATTAGAGTAAGAATGACAAAAACAGATGAAGGCTTTGTGTTAATTTCACCATACGAAGAAGAAGAATTAGAAACTAAAGTTGAACCAAAAGAGAAACCAAAGAAAGCTCCTGCTAAAGAAGAGCTAGTCGAGAAACCAAAAGAGAAACCAAAGAAAGCTCCTGCTAAAGAAGAGTTAGTCGAGAAACCAAAAGAGAAACCAAAGAAAGCTCCTGCTAAAGAAGAGTTAGTCGAGAAACCAAAAGAGAAACCAAAGAAAGCTCCTGCTAAAGAAGAGCTAGTCGAGAAACCAAAGCTTGCCGATTTTGTAGACCCAAAGAAAGGTACACAACACTACATTGATAGATACAACAAAGAAAAAAAGTACAAAGCTTGGTTTGACAAAAACTTTCCAAACTTAACCATTGAAGAAGCTGTTGGATTGAAACCAACAAAAACAAAAGAAAAACCCGAAAAAGCACTAGCTAAAGAAGAAAAACCAAAAAAGAAATCTGATTAAAAGTTATTTTATTCTAATTGATATAAATCAAAATTGCAGTTAATGCTGCATTCTGGATCATC
>JAEHKV010000102.1 GCA_016838845.1 Nitrosopumilales archaeon
AGGCAGCTTCCAAGTACCAAACTTCTACTGTCCAACAGCAGCTGGTGCTATAGCATCAACAACCGGAACCGACATCGAAGTCAACTATCTTGACTTCCGTGATGCTTCTGGTGAAGTTATCGAGGTAGGTGACAGTGCAGGCATTAGAGCCAACACTGGTTCTGTCAGTCTAGATAGAACAGTCTACCCAGTACCATTTGGTGGATTAGATGATTTCACAATAGCAGCAGCACAAAACGATCCAGCTGGTGATTCATTATTCCCAATACATGCAACTGCAATCGCAGCTCAAGCACTCGATGCAGTAACTGGATTGACACTACCAGCCGGTGACTTGCAAATACACGTTCGAATTAACGATCCAGACTTTGACATATCTGCCGCTGGTGAAGACACTATCGGTGGAACTCTCACAGCTCTAAACGGCCCTCTTAAGATATCAATAACCCGTGGAGGCTCAGAAGTGATAATTGCAACAGCAGGTGCTCCTACAGCAGGCGGTGATGTAATCACTGTTCTGAACGCCACAGTAACTGGTGTTAGAGCAATTGGAGACTTTAACGACGGTACCGAAACTAGAGACCTTGGTCCAATTAATGAAATTGCACCAGACGCTGGAATATTTGAGATTGACGTGTCAATCAGATACACTGATGGTCCGTCAAGTGCTCTATGTCCAATTACTGACTCATATGCCGGATTAAACGGTACTACAAGAAGTGTTAATGCAGCTGTAAGATTCTCTGAGGGATTAGTAGATACACATTGTATCCTACAGGGTGATATCATCACAGTAGAGTACACTGATCCAACAGACGCATCTGGTGAGCCAAACACAGTAACTGATTCCGCAACATTTGACCTAAGGAATGGTGTATTGCAATCTGACAAGTCTGTCTACATTATTGGTGGTGATTTGATCATGACCCTAATAGAGCCAGACTTTGATCTAGACAACGATGCAGCCGAGACATATGACTTAGACCTCATTGAATGGGATTCTGATGCAGCAACAGTTACCATGGGCGATAAAGCCGGTGGTGTTGATAATGCTAATGTAGTAGCATTTGATCCAGAACCTTCTGACTTTAGAGAAACCGGTGACTCTACTGGTATATTCCAAATTGTAATCGAGATTCCTCAAACTCTCTCAGGTGATAACCTAGAAAGAGGTGAGCAAATCGTACTGGAATACACTGATTGGGGTCCATCTGGAGCTGACCATGTAGGTGATGAGGACGAAGATATCAACTTGACAATCTTTACATCAAACTTCGGAGCAACTGTGGAACTAGACCAAAAAGTATACACTTGGACTGACAAAGTCTACATTACAATTGTCGCACCTGATCACAACTTCGACAGTGACTTGATCGACGAGATTGGTGAATCTGCTCTAGACCCAATAAAGGTCTCTACCAGAGGAAACAACATCGACCGATACAAGTTAGTCGAGACAGGTACTGACACTGGTATATTCACAGGTGAGGTAATCCTTACAGGATTTGCTCACGATGCTGATGGCGATGGAACAAATGATGCTCCAACTCAAACTTTGGCTGATGGTAGTGGAACTTCTCCGGACCAGACAGGTCCAACTGATGGATTCTTAGCTACTGACGATGATGACGGTATTACTGTCGCATTCGAATTTAGCGAAGATGAAACTGTAATAGGTTCTGCACTCATCCGATGGAACATCGGTGAAACCCAGTGGCTTGAAGCAAGCTATCCAGCATCCGGAACAGGCGTAGTACGAGTAATTGATCCAGACATGAACTTGAATCCAGAAGCGGTCGACAACTTTGATGTCGACGTTTGGTCAGATTCTGACGCTGGAGGTATTGACCTTACTGTAACTGAGACTAATGAGGCAACTGGAATATTCGAAGGAACGGTGTTCTTCACCACGACCGACGAATCTTCTGGTCACAGACTCAGAGTCGCAGAAGGTGACACAATCACCGCAGAATACGAGGACAATACACTACCTGACCCATACACAACTGCAGATGAACTCGACATTACTGGCACTTCACTAATTGGCACTATCGTACCACCTCTTGAGAGAGCACCCGCTGCTAACGCAAGAGTTGTTGACGCATTCGGAAATGCACTAGCAAGTGTATCCGTTGACCAACAGGTACAGATTACAGCCGATTTGGCAAACGGCCAGGATAGAGATCAATCATTTGCATACTTGGTACAGGTCCAGGATGGAAACGGTGTTACAGTCTCACTAGCATGGATCACAGGTTCACTTGCACCTGGACAATCATTTAGTCCAGCGTTGTCTTGGACACCTGACGCAGCCGGAACATACACTGCAACAGTGTTTGTTTGGGAGAGCGTAGATAATCCAACGGCATTATCGCCACCAACCTCTGTAGACATATCTGTAAGTTAAGACTAGAAACTTCAAACTATCCCCCTTTTTTCTTTTTTATTCAAACATAAACTAACGATAGTTATCAAAAACAAGATCACTTTATCAGAAGTAATATCTATGAGATGAAGCTTGTTGGATCGAAAGATGAACAGGACGTCCTAAATTATGAGATTTGTATATTGATAAAATTAGATAATATTGGTGCATATACCTGAATGATTTCACTATCTACTAGCCATGAAATTTTATTGAAAATGGACCATTTCCAAAAATTTCAACTTAATTTTAATTTGCTGAAATTAGCTTTTCATTAATGAGAATTTCTTTTAACTCGTCTTTTGTCAATAATTCTACTTTGTCTGATGAATATCTATCTTTAAGTTCAGATTTCTTTAAATTTTTCATCTCAACATTGTTTAGATTTTGTGTTTGTTGATCAACAATAAGATAATCTTCTTTTGTTTCAAAAGTATTTCTAATTTCATTAATACTTATTAGAGATTCATGAAATTTTTCGCCAGGCCTAACAGAGATTTTTTCTACTTCTGCATTACTATTTGCTAATTCAATGATTGCATCCTTAATATCACCAACTTTGTAAGCTTTGAGTTTTGGAACAAATACTTCCCCTCCCATTCTATTATTCAATGCTCGTAAAACGAAATCTAAGGCACTATTCATCGTTATATTAAATCGTGTCATATTAGGATCAGTTATAGTTATTTTTCTTCCAGTTTTTATCTGGTTTAGAAGCGTTGGCACAATAGAACCTCTACTTCCCAAAACATTTCCATATCTTACACATGAAAATTTAATGTCATGTCTTCCTCTGTAATAATTAGCTGTTATGAACAGTCTTTCCATCAAAAGTTTTGTTGCTCCATAAGTATTGAAGGGAGAAACTGCCTTATCAGTTCCTATTGCTAAGGCTAATTCAACATTATTTTCTAAACAAGATTCAATTAAATTTTGGGCACCATATACGTTTGTTTTAACTGCTTCAAAAGGATTGTATTCAGCAACTGGAACTTGTTTCAGTGCGGCAGTGTGAATTACTATATTGATATCCTGTAGGGCTCTAGAAAGTCTTTCCTTATCTCTTACATCTCCTATCAAGAATCTTAATCTATTATCATTAAATTCTGATTCCATTGTTACTTGTTTCCATTCATCCCTGCTGAAAATTCTAATAGTATCAACTTCCGATTTAAGTAACCTCTTAGTAAGAGCCTGACCTAAAGAACCAGTTCCTCCAGTAATGAGAATTTTCTTTCCTTTGAACATAATTCAAATCATCCAATTTTCTATCACAATAAGCTTCCGATTAACTACTTTGTTATAAAAAATGAATGAACGTCATTCTTCACTTTTTTAATAATTTGTCTATTAAAAATATTAATGAACTAGAGAATTATTCAAGTAATATGATTGCAATCATTGATTATGGAATGGGTAATGTAGGTTCAGTGACCAACGCTGTAAATGCACTAGGATACGAAGTTATTATACCAAAAACAAAAAACGATTTTCACGATGCGTCTCACATAATTTTACCGGGGGTGGGTGCATTTGCAGAAGGAATGAAGAATTTACAAAAATTAGGTTTTATAGAAATATTAAATTACGAAGTAATTCAAAATCATAAACCATTTTTGGGCCTTTGTATGGGTATGCAATTACTAGCTGAATCAGGTGATGAAGGAGGAACAACAACTGGACTAAGTTGGATTAAGGGTTGTGTTAAAAAACTTTCTGTCGATGAAAAACAATTTAAAATTCCACATGTTGGATGGAATGATATCGTACCAAGAGATAATTCTATTTTATTTAAAAATGTAACCTCACCAATTTTTTATTTTGTACATAGTTACCATTTTCTTGTTGAAGAAAAATCCTCTATAGCAGCTGAATCTGAATATGGTAAAAAATTTGTAGCTGCAATTGAGAAAAATAACATTTTTGGATTACAATTCCATACTGAAAAAAGTCAAAGAGAAGGTTTAAAGGTTCTTGGAAATTTTCTTTTAACTAGTAATTGAGGTGTTTTAAAATATTAAGTGATTTTTCTGAGACATTTATTTTAAATAAACTTCGAAGATGTACTAAGTGTACCCTTCCGGAAACTCATGAAACAATAATCTTTGATGATGAGGGTGTTTGTAATATTTGTCGTCAACATGAAGTTAAACAAAAAATAGATTGGAGTTCTAGAAAAAATGATCTAATTACATTAGCTGAACAATTTCGTGGTAAGGGTGATTATGACTGCATTGTTCCTTTTAGTGGAGGTAAGGATTCTACATTTACACTATGGTATATTGTTGAAGAACTTGGCTTAAAACCACTAGTAGTAAGTTTTGATCATGGATTCTATAGACCAAAAAATATTGCGAATAACGAAAGAACGATGAGGAAACTTGGGGTGGATTTTATTAAATTTAGATCTGATTGGAAAGTTGTAAAAAAATTAATGTTAGAATCATTAGTTAGAAAAGGAGATTTTGATTGGCATGCACATGTAGGAACATTTGCATACCCAATGCAAATTGCCTTAAATTTCAAAGTCCCATTAATTTTCTGGGGTGAACCCAGTTCAGAATATACAGCATATTATGGATATGAAAAAGAAGAAGAAGTAGATGAAAGACGAAATAATAGATTGAATAATTTAGGAATCACAGCAGAAGATATGGCAGGATTTTTAAAAAATGAAATTACATTACGTGATCTAACTCCGTATATTTTTCCTCCAGAAAAAGAACTAAAAAGTTTGGGAGTTAGATCAGTGTTATTGGGTTCATTCATTCCATGGGATGTTAGAGAACACTCAGATATTATTCACAAAGAACTTGGATGGGAGTGGGACCAAGTTGAAGGTGTCCCTCCTCAATATCCTTATGAAAAGGCAGAATATCAACTTCAGGGATCACGTGATTATTTGAAATTCATTAAGAGGGGGTCTGCTCGAACAACTCATCTAACAAGTATAGATATTAGAAATGGACGATTAACACGACAGGAAGCAGCAGAGATGATTAAACAATATGAGGGCAAACGACCTGCTAGTTTGGACTATCTTTTAAAAATACTCGATATTAATGAAGAGAGATGGAGAGAAATTGCTATCGCTCAATCTATTCCTCCATACAAACATGATTTTTCAAATGAAGAAAATGATAAACCACTCTGGGACATGGAATTGTGGGATTGGAATCCTTAATTGCTAAAAATTCGACTTATTCCAACTCTTTTATTAAAAAATGGAAGGATGGTAAAGCCCAAAAAATTTGGTGCTGATGGTGAAAGAGATGTTGGATATCCAACTACTACTGCACGGATTTATAATTCTCAGGATGCCGACGAATTAATTTTTCTTGATATTACAGCATCTACAGAAGGAAGAAATTTTCTTATCAATACTTTGTATGAAGTGTCAAAAGACTGTTTTGTTCCTCTGACAGCTGGAGGTGGAATTCAAACGATAGATGATATTCAAAATTTACTTAAAGTTGGAGCCGATAAAATTTCAATTAATACAGCAGCAGTCCAAAACCCTAAACTAATTTCTGAAGCATCACAAAAATTTGGAAGCCAATGTATAGTTGTTTCAATTGATGTCAAAGAAACTTCTCCAGGACATTATGAGGTGTTCACTGAAAGAGGGAAAAATCCTACAGGGATTGATGTAATATCCTGGACAAAAAAAGTAACTGAATTAGGAGCCGGTGAAATTTTATTAACTTCTATAGATAGAGAGGGAACCATGCAAGGATATGATCTTAATTTAATTAAGATTGTATCACAAGCTGTATCCATTCCCGTAATAGCTAATGGAGGAGCTGGTACTAGACAACATTTTGTAGATGCAATAAAATTATCTAAAGCATCAGCAGTTGCTGCTTCTTCTGTATTTCATTTTTCAGATTCCAATCTCACTCAAGTAAAATCATTTATTTTTAATTCAGGAATATCTATTAGGCCAATTTGAAACAAAAAAATCCAAAACTAACATTTCGAAGTAATTCTATTTATTCTAAAGAATCAAGATTGGTTCTAAGCCCGATTACAATCAAAGATGCTTCAAATGAATATGTAAAATGGTTAAATTCTAAAGAAATTAATCAATATTTGGAAAGTAGATTTATACATCATACAAAAAAAAATCTCACAAAATTCATTACAAACATCTTAAAAGATAAGAGTACATATTTTTTTGTGATACTTAGAAAGGATAATGGAAAACACATAGGGAATATCAAGTTAGGGCCTATCAATTCGATTCATAAAATAGGAGAAATTGGAATTATGATTGGCGATAAAGATTCTTGGGGGCAAGAATATGCTACAGAGGCAATTTCTCTACTTTCAAATTTTGCATTTCAAAAACTTAAGCTCCATAAGATTACTGCAGGTGCATATGAAAACAACATGGGTTCAATTAAGGCATTTTTAAAAGCTGGTTTTATCAAAGAAGCTATTCGAAAAAGTCATTTTATGTATAAAAAAAATTATGTGGATCTTGTATTATTAGCAAAGCTACAACCAAAGATATAATCTAAGGATTAATTAGTCAGAATTTAAAAACTGTTTAAAACTTGTAGACAAATATCTATTTACGAAATAGAATTTTATTATTTCTTATAGTTCAAATCCTTATAAGTAATTTATTTTCATCAGATTCATGATTTTAAAAAATTCTAAAAAAATGATTAATGAAGCTAAAAATATCATTCCAGCATTGTCTCAAACATTTAGTAAAGCACCTTATAGTTACGTTGAAGATGTTTATCCAACCTTTCTTTCGAGAGGAAATGGGAGTCATGTTTATGATGTTGATAACAACGAATACATTGATTATGTTTTAGGGTTAGGACCTATAATTCTTGGTTATAATTATTCTAAAATTAATCAAGCAATCAAACATCAATTAAAAAACGGTATTTCATTTTCCATTCCACATAGATTAGAGCTAGACGCATCAAAAGTACTCCAATCAATTATCCCAGGTGCTGATATGGTTAGATTTTCAAAAACAGGTTCTGACGCTGGAACAGCTGCTATAAGAGCTGCGCGAGCTCTAACTAAACGTAATAATATTGCATATTGGGGTGGGGGAGGAGTTTGGCATGATTGGTTTACTGTGATTACAAGTCGAAATCAGGGAATTCCAACAGTTCTAAAAGACATGATAAAAAAATTTGAATACAACAATATAGAATCACTAAAAATACTTTTTGAAAATTGGCATGGTGAAGTTGCGGCAATATACATGGAACCTATGATAACAGAATATCCTGAAAAGAATTTTTTGTATCAAGTAAAAAAATTAGCACATAAACATGGTTCTATTTTCATTTTTGATGAAGTAATGACTGGTTTTCGATTATCCAATGGAGGTGCACAAGAATTTTTAAAAATTAACGCTGATATCTCCGTTTTTGGAAAAGGTATCGCAAATGGAATGCCTCTTGGTGCTATAACAGGTAAACATGAATTTATGAAGATATTTGATGACATTTTTTATTCAACAACTTATGGTGGAGAAACATTATCTTTAGCAGCTATGATGGCAGTCATAAAAGAATTGAAAACGAAACCCATCATTGAACATAATTGGAATTTAGGAAAACATTTCATTTCAGAATTTAATAAACTTTCAACTGATTTAGAAATTGACATAAAATTAGAGGGAATTCCTGTGCGTTCATTTATTACCTGTCGTGATAAAAAAGGAAAACCGTCCAAGCTTTTAAAAAGTTTATTTTATCAAGAAATGATTCGAAGAGGAGTTTTATTTGGATCTGGTGCAGTACTGCTTTCTTACTCACATACAAAAAAAGACATTCAACAAACGTTAGAAGCTTGTAAACAATCAATGAAAATTGTTAAAAAAGCAATTCAAACTAAATCAGTGCAAAAATTCCTTAAAGGAAAGGTTATGAAGCAAGTGATGACATTTTAAAACATATCATGAAAAAGTTTTCAAAACTATCATGTTTAATTATTGGTTGTGGTTCAATTGGAGAAAGACATGTCCATAATTTAAAAAAATTGGGGGTAAATAATATTGCAGTATATGATACTTCCAAAAAAAAAGTAAATTATCTATCAAATAAATATAAAACTAAGAAATTTTATCAATTAGAGTCTACAGAATCATTCAAACCTAATTTTTCAATTATTTGTACATATCCATCATCTCATATTGATTTAACAAATTTTTGTTTAGATTTGAATTCTCATGTATTTGTTGAAAAACCTTTATCATCAAATCTAAGAAATGTTAGAAAAACTTTGCTTAAAGCAAAAAAACGTAAATTGAAAATTTCTGTAGGATACAATCTAAGGTTTGACAAAGGAATTAATGTTTTAAAAAATAATATTGAAAAACAGAAAATCGGAAAACCATTGAGTATTTTTTGCCAATATGGACAACATATCAAGTATTGGCATCCAGGAACTGACTATACTCAACATTACATTTTGAAAAAAGGAGGGGGTATAATCTTGGATGATTCACATGAATATGATTACTTAAGATGGATATTAAACGATGAACCAACTCACGTATATTGTCAAACTAAGAGAACATCAAATTTTAGAACTCAAACAGAAAGTACTGCTTTAATTAATTTGAAATTTCGCAAAGGTACTATTGTCACTATCATGATGGATTATCTTAGGCCATCATACCTAAGAAATTGCTATATTCTTGGTGAAAATGGAGATATTACATGGACATTTACCCCAAATTTTTCCTCATCAAAATTATATCATTCTAAAGCAATTTCAAAAGTTATTATAAATAATAATGCTCGTAAAACAAAAATTGAAACTTTTTCAATAACAGCTAATTCTACGTACATAGATGAAATGAAAAATTTTTTGCAATCAATTCTACAAAATAAAAAACCAACTTCTGATGGATTTGATGCAATTCTTACATTAAAAATTGGATTGGCTGCATTACGTTCAGCTAAATTAAATAAAGTAATTAGAATTTGATTTTTATATTTTTTATTAAATCAAAATAATCCTGTTTTTTGTTAAATGGTGTGTTTATTTTTATTATGTCCGGATTTTTTGAAATTATTTTTAAAATATCTCTCATAAAGAAATTCTTTTTTGGTTTTAATTCCGAATAAATTTTACGTACAAATTTTAAATCTTTTTTATAATCTACACTCCATCTCAATTCTGAAAAATTTAATTCATTTTTCATGTTAAATAATTTGAATTTTTGTGGATTATTTTTGATATATGGAGTAACGTGTTCCCTTTCTGATTTTAATTTTGCATATTGATTAGCTTTTTTTAGTGTATCAAATGAAAATATTTCTACATCTAAACCCTCTGGAAATGACCGATCGATAATATTTGTAACATAATCATACTTATGATTTGTATAAAAGTCTAAAATTTTTTCAATTATCTTTGCATCAATTAATGGACAATCAGCTGTTATTCGAATTATAGGATCCGCATTAAATAATAACGCGCATTGATAATATCTATTTAAGACATCGTTTGTTTTTCCTGTAAAACTATGAATCTTATTTTCTTTTGCAATTTTTAATAATATTCTGTCCTCTTTTTTTTTAGTTGTAGTAAGTACAACTTGCTGAATTTTTTTTGTAGCTTTTACTCTATTAATCACATGCCAAATCATAGGCTGTTTTTCAATTTTTGCTAAAACTTTTCTAGGAAATCTTTTAGAACCTGTTCGAGCCTGAAGTATTATTGTAATTTTTTTTTGTGACATTTTGAAAATTATACCAATGGTCAGATTTTCTTATTTTCAAACTCTTGTTTATTTTCAATTACCTTTTGTATTGCAGAAACTACGTCATCTGCATCTTTCTCAGTTATAGGTGGTCGTAAAATCTCAGTCATTACTAACTCTTTTTCATATAATCGTTCAGTTACAGGACAAATTCCTTTTTCATAGCTAGCTTTGCCTTTATAGAATTTGTAAATGAATGGTTTAGCATCATGATATATTTGATTTAGATACAGTGGTTTTACATATCCTTCATAAAATGGAATTCCCTCTGCATTTAAGGCTTTTACAAATTGATCTCTACTAATCCCAATCTTGGATTCATCAAAGGTAAATGCATACACATAGTATGAGTGCTCAACGTAGTCTTTTTTGATGTGTTTAATTCCATCAATTTGATTTATTTTTTTAGTAACAAAATCAGCCAAATTTCGTCTAATTTTATTACCTTGCTCTAATTTCCTTAATTGTTCTACCCCAAGAGCTGCCTCTAATTCAGTCATTCTATATCCCCAGCCCAAAAATTCTGTTTTGTATGTACGTTCTTTCTGACTTTCAAGAATTGTTTCACCATGGTTTCGTACCATTTGTGCAGTCTGTGCTATTTCTTCATCATTAGTTACTAACATACCTCCCTCCCCTGTAGCTATATTTTTAGTCTCTTGAAATGAAAAAATTCCACAATCTCCCATAATCCCCACGTTTTTTCCTTTGTAGGTGGCCCCGGATGCTTGGGCACAATCTTCTATAATTTTTAAACCGTTTTCCTCTGCGACTTTAACAATTCTATCCATTTCTGCAGGATGACCAAAAAGGTGTACTGGAATAACAGCTCGGGTTAAAGAACTAATCCTATTTTCTACTGAACTTGGATCAATACAAAAAATATCATTTTGAACATCTGCAAATACTGGAATCGCATTATGCATTAAAACAGAAGTTGCAGTTGAAGTGAAAGTGTAAGGAGGTACTATTACTTCCTCTCCTGGTTTAACACCTATAGCAACAACTGCACCATGAAGTGCAGAACTAGCTGAATTAAATGAAATAGCATATTTAGTTCCTACATAGTCTGCAAAATTATCTTCAAATTCTCTAATCTTTTTTCCACCAAGAAAATTTTTTCCTGGTCCTGCTAAAAACGTCGAAAGATTACCACTTTCTAAAACGTCAAGTACCGCTTTTTTTTCTTCTTCTCCAATTATGGGGTGCTTAGGAAATGACTGTTCTCGTTGTTTAGGTCCTCCAAATAAAGCTAGATTCAAAAAACACTCATCTCTTATTAACCTGGGAGATTGAATTTAGGGGAAGATATATTTTTTTAGAATCGTTTTCCGCAGAATTGATTAATGCAGTAATAGCTTCAAGAGCTGCTAATCCATCTTCCCCAGACGAAATCGGTTTGGTATCTTTTTCTACACAACTACTTAGGTGATCGACTCCTCTAACCATTAATTCCCTTTCTGAAGGAATCTCAAATGGTATTTGATCTCTTTGTAATTCTTTATAACCAGGAAAATATTTGCTATCAGAAATACTATGATATTCTATCTCAAAACCACCTGAAAGTATTTTTAGTCTTCCCTTAGAACCTAATATATCCTCTTCAAAAATCCAATAATCGTTGTCATCTAAAGCATTAATAAAACATAGAGGTCCATTTCTAAACTGTAGGATTCCATCTATATTAGGATCATTTTCATTAGAAGATTTTATGGTACTATAATTACCAATTACCCATTCTATATTTCCAAAAAAATACCCCATCAAATCAATTATGTGGGTTCCTGTATTGTGAATTCCAGCGGCATAGTGAAAAATACTATGATATATTTTACCTAACTGATTACTATTTAATGCATTTTTAATTGATAACATTATAGGATCAAATCTACGCTGATGATCAATTATTAAGACAGTGCCATTTTTTTCACAGATATCAATCATTTTTTTTGCTTGTTCAATATCTTTTGCAATAGGTTTTTCACAAAAAATCCCTTTAACACCTGCATTTGATGCCTTAATTGCCATTTCTTCATGTTGTTCTACTTGCGTACATATTGAGAGTAGATCAGGCTTGGCATTTTCTAACAATTCATCAATGTTTCTAAAAAGTTTAGTCACAGAGTATTTTTTACCATATTTGGTCAGTTTTGATTTATCAATGTCACATAATGCGAATAATTCTGTTTTTGGATTTTTACTGTATGCTCCTGCATGAGTACTAATTTCTTTTATAAGTGGATCATCATCAAATCCACAACCAATTCGTCCACAACCAATCACTGCAGCACGAAGTACCATGACATTTTTTTCTAATATCATAATAAAACTTCTGCGACGAAATCGAAAAACTCTTTATCGAATCCTATGACATGCAAAATATGTCAATGAATCATGCATTTTTGATAGGAAAAAAGGTATATCTTAGAGGACTTGAAGAATCTGACTTAAAATATATCAAAAAATGGCTTTCTGATTCCGATTTTACAAAATTTTTGTTTCAAGGAGATTTTCCACACTCTCTAGATAAATTGACAGAAAATTTTGCTAAAGATAAGAAACAAGGAAATCCCGTTTTTGCAATTATTTATAAGAAAAATAATAAAATTATAGGATGGGCCGGACTATATGAAATTGATTGGATTAGTAGAACAGCTGAAATAAGATTTTTCATAGGTGAAAAAAAATATTGGGGAAAAGGTCTTGCCACTGAATCAGTATCACTGATAATTGATTATGGATTCCATAAGTTGAATTTGCATAGAATTTACGGTGGCACGAATGAGGAAAATTATGGAAGTGCAAAAATTTTTCAGAAATTGGGTTTCTCTAACGAAGGTAGATCGAAAGATGATCATTTTAGAAATGGACGATACTACGACATTCTCCGCTTCGGTTTAATTAACAAAAAAAATACTCATAAGAAAAAATAAGCTGATTAATTTCCAGGTAGATTATACTAGGAATTAGTAGTAGAAGAGTTAAAGTGTTTTTGATTGATAGTAATTAGATCAGGATTTTTTTCTAAAAGTTCAAGAATATTCTGCATATAGAATATTCTTGACTTTTCATATAATCTTTCGTAAATTTTTTTAACAAATTCATAATCTTCTTTATAATCTAATGTCCATCTTAAATGAGAAAGATTTTTTGATTGGGAATAATTTGCACATTGGTATTTTGAATGATTTTTAATTACATGACTAACAAAATATTCCCGTTCATCTTCATCTGTTAATTCTGCTTCCAATTTTTCTAACAATTTGGTTGAAATTACTTCTGCGTCCAGCCCATCTGGAAATGTTCTTTGTAAAGTATTGCTTACAAATTCCACTTCAGGTTTGATTTTATAAAGGTGGATTAACTGATCCACAATTTTTGGATCTACTAAAGGGCAATCTCCTGTAATTCGTACAATAGCATCAGCACCAAATTTTTTTGCTGCATTTAATAGTCGTTCTATTAGGATTTTTTCTGGGCCCCTAAATATTGGAATGTGCTCTTTTAATGCAAAATCTTCAATCTCATCATCTAAAGGATTTGTAGAGGTTGCTATACATATCAAATCTACATTATCACAATATTTTAGACGATTATAAATATGCCATAATATAGGCTTTTCAAGAATGGGTAACATGACTTTTTTTGGAAGTCTGACAGAACCCATTCTGGCTTGAATTGTTACAATAATTTTAGGCATGTTTTCAAACTACTATTGAATCAGCCTAATTTTTAATTTTTTTGATGTATTTTCGAGTCAGTTTCTTTGGTTCACTTAAAAGGATCATTCTATGGTATCGTTTTGTTAATTTTTTATGAAGTTTCTTAGCCCATTGTCTGTGTGCGCAAAACAAGTATGTCATGAAATTCCTTATTCTTTAAAAAAATGTCATTTAAGGTTTGTTACATTAAGATTTGAAAAGTTGTAATTTTGATAGCCATATTAATCATTAAAAACGAGGTCTTTTCATATCTTATATGCTAGATAAAAATAAAAGAAAATTTTCCTGTTTGGCTTTAATCGCACGCAATCACGGTTTGGAAACTTTGAGGCACATTATTAATGGAAATTACCAGTATGAAATAATTGCTGTTTTCACCCATAAATTTAATCCTAAAGTATATGATTCAGAAAAAAAAATCAGGACTGATTTTCAAGAATTTGTAGATACCACTTCTAAAGCAAATATTCCTTTGTACATAATTGATAGTAAAGATGAAAAAATCAAACTAGAAGATTTTGCCAAGAATAATAATTTTGACTTTTTAATTTCAATTAGTTGGAGATATATAATTTCACCTCAAGTTTTTAACAAAGCTTTGATTGGTTCAATTAACCTACATAGAGGAGACCTACCTAAATATGCTGGTGTAGAACCAATCAAAAAGGCATTAGAAAATAATGAAAAAGAAATTGCAATCTGTTCTCATATAGTGATGGAAAATGTTGATGAGGGAGAAATATTGTGTAAAGCAAAACATCCTGTAAATTATGATAAAAACGTGTCTTTAGAAGAAAATGTTGGAAGATTAAAAAACGAGATTACTTCATATTTTCCTCAACTGACAATCAAATCATTGGAATTACTTTCGAGAAATTATGAAAAAAAATAGAGTTTTCATCATAGCAGAAGCAGGGTCAAATTGGAGGGCTGGAACTCCTCAAAGAGACATCAAAATGGCAAAAATACTAATTGATATTGCCTCTGAATCAGGAGCCGATGCTGTAAAATTCCAAACTTATAGACCTGAAACAGTATATGTTCCAAATGCTGGAGAATCAGATTATTTATCTGAAGCTGGCATAAAGGAATCAATAACTGAGATTTTTAGAGATTCATCAATGCCTTATGAGATGATTCCTTTGCTAGCTGAACACTGTAAAGAAAAGGAAATTGAATTCATGTCTACACCGTTTAGCATAGAAGACACCAAAGCTATTGATCCTTATGTTAAAAGACACAAAATAGCATCCTATGAGATATCCCATTCAAGACTAATCGAATTTGTTACAAAGACAGGAAAACCATTGATACTTTCTACTGGTGCTGCAACAATAGAAGATATTCAATGGGCATTAGAACATTTCCATAATAATGGTGGAAAAGAAATAACTTTAATGCAAACAACAGCAAAATACCCAGCACCTATTTCATCATTAAACCTTACAGCAATCAAAACCTTAAGAGAACATTTCAAGGTTCCCGTAGGTTTATCAGACCATAGTAGAGATCCAATAATAGGACCAATTGCAGCAGTAGCTTTGGGAGCAACAACTATTGAAAAACATTTCACGTTACACAATAAACTAGCTGGACCGGATCATTCTTTTGCGATCACTCCCAATGAATTAACTAAAATGGTAAAAGCAATTCGAGATTGTGAAGAAAGTTTGGGTAGTGGCGAAAAAATTATCCAAGAAGTAGAAAATGAATTACGGCACTACGCTCAAAGGGCAATTCAAGCTACAAAACAAATCAAAAAAGGCGATGTTTTACGAGAAAGTGTGAACATTGATATTTTACGTCCCGGCAAACAAAAGCAGGGTCTTCATCCAAAATTTTTGAAAGAAATTGAGGGGAAAAAGGTAAAACGTAACATTTCAGTCGGTGAGGGAATTTTGAGTGGTGACTATGAGTAAATATGACTGGGTTTTTTTTGATTTTGATGGTACTCTTGTAGATAGTCTGAATGTAATGTACCAAGTTTATGAAAAATTCTTAAACGAATTTGGTCACTCAGGAAATCAAAATGAATTTAGCAATCTAAATGGTCCGACTATATCCCAAATAGTCAATTATCTAAAAAAAAAGTATTCCCTCCCTGATTCTGAAAAAATACTTTTTGAAAAATACCAACAAAAAGTAGAATCTTCCTTCCTAAATGATGTAAAAGCTTTTGAAGGCAGGGATGACCTTTTGAATTTTTTAAAAAAAAATAGTCACAAATTGGCACTTGTTACTTCGTCATCAAAGAAAATAGTGTGTGCTTTTCTTGAAAAAAATCACTGGATGCATTTTTTTGATGAGATAATTTATGGAGATGAAATTAAGGAATCAAAACCAAACCCAGAAATTTACCAAAAATGTCTATCTAAAACAAATGCTTCAAAAAACAAGGTCCTTGTAATTGAAGATTCTGAAAATGGTTGTGCAAGTGCAATGAAAATAGGATTAAAATGTGTCAATGTGATGGGAAAGAGTAATCAAGACATTAAATCACTTTTTAAATGAACTACATGTCAGATTATCAAATAGTTACAGGAGGAGACATTGTTCTACATCACCAAGAAAATTCTTTAAAATATTCTCCTCAAATAGAAGAAAAAATTTCTCAGATATGGGAAAGCGAATTAAAGAAAAATCCAAATATATTTAATGACAAAGTCTTAAGTTTTTTAAAAATTTCAGAAAAAAATAATCAAAAGATAATAAAAGTAACTTATGTTGATTACAAAACTATCCTTGCTGATAGAAAAGATTCACGTTTATCCCTAAATGTAAATCCAATTGGTGTAAGTGGAATTACTATTTTAAAAGAAAAAACCCAAGTTTTATTTTCTCAAAGAGCTTTTACAATAACTGAATATCTAGGATATTTCGAATTAGTTCCATCCGGCCATCTAGATACATCCGTTTTAGAAGATGATGGAACTATTAATTTTAAATCAAAAATCATATCTGAATTTGAAGAAGAAACAGGTTTATCCAAAAAATCAATAAATAATTTGAAAACATTATGTTTGGTAAAAGACAACATTAACCGTGTGTACGATGTTTGTTGTTTGTTAGAAATTGACACAAATGAAGGTCAATTGGAATCTTCTTTTAACAAAGTCTCTGAGTATGAGAAACCAATATTTGTTCCAGTAAGTGCGTTGCGAGAATTTTCAAACAATAATTCAGATAAATTAGTGCCTACTTCAAAGGCAATAATTGATTATTATTTAAAAAATAAAATCTTTAGAAAAGATAATTGAGGTTGGTAAAAGAATAGATGAATCATGGAATCTAAAAATGAGTATGTTTTCCCATCATTTAAAAACCATACAAGAGTTAGCACAACATTCTGGATCAAGGGTATGATGTAAAATGGTAAACGTTGACAAATTTGTAGGTAAAGAATACTATGAGAATTCTGACCTACAAGAAATCTACGGTAAAGATTATTATAAAAAATCGTATGAGATATTTAAAAAGTGGAACGTTAAAGCGGAATTTATTAGAAAGATATTATCGCCCAAAAAACTTTTGGATATAGGCTGTGCAGAAGGATGGCTAGTTTCCGAACTTGTAAAATTAAATGTCGATGCCTATGGTATAGATGGAAGCATCTATGCCCTAAGCAAAGTTGAACCTTCACTCAAAGACAGATTCCAACAAGTGAATCTTAACCTTGATAAACTGCCATTTGAAGACCAAACATTCGATTCAATTTCTTGTCTGCATACAATTGAACACATACATCTTGTAGAACATTTTATGAAGGAACTTTTTAGAGTTACGAAAGATAGTGGAAGAATATGGATTCTAACACCTAGTTATGAATATGTTGATATGCGAACACTGGGAAGGAGCATAACAGATGTTAATGTGAAGACCCCGAAAGAGTGGGAATCGTTGTTTTTTGATTACGGATTTATTGTAAAAAAGCAAAGGCACTATGGGTTCATCAATCTAAAAGGTAGATTAGCACCACTTAGATTGTACAAGTTACCAGAACCATTACAAACATGGGCAAAGTACGCAATTCAATGGTATCTTGACAATGTAAGGCAAAGAAAAAAGAAACTCACAAAAGAAGCATCTTTTGTACTAATCAAACCTGAATTACATTCTGATGTAAAGGTGGAAACTTGACAGATTATCAAATAGTTACAGGTAGTGAGTTACGAGAATTTTCAAACAATAATTCAGACAAATTAGTGCCTACTTGAAAGGCAATAATTGATTATTATTTAAAAAATAAAAGCTAGGCAAGCTCATTAACATTTTTTATGATATAATCAACTTTATTTTCAATTAAATTTGGATGATTAGGGATGGATACAATATTTTTTCCTACTTTTTCTGTAATTGGTAATTTTTCTTGACTCTTATAAAATGACATTTTATGAATTGGCAAGTAATGAATGCCAGTTTCTATTCCTCTTTTTTCCATTTGTTTTATGAAACGGTCCCTATTTTTTACCTGGATCCAATACAGATGATATGAACAATCTTTGTTAAATAGCATTTTGAACTCAACCTGAATTTCTTTTGAATACCGTTTGGCAATCTTTCTACGAATGTTATTCGTTTTTTCAAGATTGTCAAGTTGGATTAAACCAATTGATGCAGAAAACTCATTCATATAATAATTCCATCCTAGTTTGTTTACATCGTAAGTTACACCTTTTCTGTCAGAAATACCGCACCATCGGAGAGAAGAAAGAACATTTTTTTGTTTAGAACTATTTTTTCCATTAAGTGTAATTGCACCACCTGTTGGCATGGCCAGATTTTTAACAGGATGAAAACTAAAGCATACAGCATTTCCATGTTTTCCAATTCTTTTTTTCTGATATGTTGCACCAGCAGCATGAGCAGCATCCTCTACAAGAGAAACTTTATGCGCTTTGCACAATTTCATTAATTTTGAAAGGTTACATGGCATGCCACCAAAATGCACTGGTAAAATTACTGAAGTTTTTCTTGTAATTGCCTTTTCAACATCTACTGGATCAAGACACAATGTATGAGGATCTACATCTACGAAAACAGGTTTACCCCCATTATATACAACTGCGTGAGCTGTTGAAACAAAAGAAAGTGAAGGAAGAATCACCTCTTTTCCTTTAACATCAAATAATGTTAAAGCTAGATGAAGTGCTGCTGTCCCACTGTTAAGAGCTACACATTGTTGTGCCCCAACATATTTTCGAAATTTATGTTCAAACTCAGATACTTTTCCAATTCCTGAACCTGATGCCCAAAAGTGACTCTTCAGAGCTTTGAGAAGGACTTTTTCTTCTTTTGAACCTATTACTGGATCAAAAAGTTTGATTCTTTTCTTCATTGAGTGTATATTTTGCCAATTGAATGGAAATTAAAATCATTGTCATCCAAGTTATAGCCATGGGTTAATTTAGGGGCCTGTTAAAACACCCATCGTTTGGTAAAGAAGCAGGTTGTAGCAGGTTTAGGTGAAATTGGTTATCCATTCCTACAATTGGTTTCAAAAAGCAGTCCTGCTGTAGGATTTGACATTAATCAAAAACTTGTAAATAAGAAAAAACTCAAGCAACTCGAAAAAATAGATACTTCATTTTTGCATATATGTATCCCATTTAATGATAAATTCATAACAAATGTAAAATCGCTTTTTAAAAGATTCAAACCAGAATGTATAGTAATTCATAGCACTGTAAAGCCATATACCACCAAAAATCTTCAAAAAAAATTTTCTATTCCAATAATATACAGCGCAACTAGAGGTGTTCATAAAAGAATGCTTTATGATCAAAAACGCTACACAAAATTTTTTGCTGTAGAACCAGATGCACCAAAATCAAAATGGGCTTCATCTACCTACTCTAAAATGATGAAAAAATGTGGAATTAAAACAAAAAAAATGTCAAATCCCCTTACTCTTGAACTAGCAAAAATTGTAGTCGATACATCATATTATGGATGGCTGATAATGTATGCTCAACTAAGTAATATGATTACCATTAAAAACAAAGTAAATTACGACGAAATGTGGTCATTTGCTGATGAAATTCACAAATTTCTTGGAAACAGACCAAAGATGCATCCAGGATATATTGGTGGGCACTGTGTAATACCAAATTTAGATCTTATTTCTGATAAAACCCTTGACCTAATTAAGGAAATTAACTTAGACTATTCTAAAATTCTAAGTAAAAGAAGAAAAAAAGGTAAAAAATATTGAAAGTATTTGTTACAGGTGGCGCTGGATTTTTCGGTGCTACTTTAGTAGCTTCTTTATTAAAAAAAAATTATCAAGTAATAATTTTTGATAACTTTAGCAACAGTTCGGAAGAAAAAATCTCTCCATTATTAGCAAAAGGTGCAAAATTGGTTGAAGGCGACATAACTGATTATAAATCGATTGAAAACGCTATGGATGACTCTGACATTGCGATTCATTTAGCAGCATCAATTAACGTTGAAGATTCAATTTTGAACCCAGAAAAAACTCATAATGTAAATGTAGATGGATCAATCAATGTTTTTCGAGCTTGTGTGGCAAACAAGGTTAGAAAAATTATTGTTGCATCCTCTGCTGCTGTGTATGGTGAACCAGAAAATCTACCTGTTTCAGAAAATTCTCCCACTAATCCAATCTCCCCCTATGGAGAAAGTAAGCTAAACATGGAAAAATACACACAAAAGTTTTCGCAAAATAACAATCTTGATTGTATATTACTTAGATTTTTCAATATTTATGGAGCAGGACAATCAGATGCTTATGCTGGAGTAATTACAAAATTTATGAAAAATATCTCTGAAAATAAACTATTAGTAATTTTCGGAGATGGTTCAAACACAAGAGATTTTATTGCTATAGAAGACGTAATTGATTCCATTCATAATGCCATATCAAATCTTGATGGAAAAAGAGGAACTTGTTATAATATTGCATCAGGGAGGCATGTGAGTATAAAGGAGCTTGCACAACTCATGCTATCAATTTCTGACAAAAAGTTAGAAATCAAATATGAACTACCAAAAAAAAGTGATATTCATCACAGCAAAGCTAACATTGATTTGGCAAAAAAAGAATTAGATTTTCATCCAAAAATTTCTCTCAAAGAGGGATTGGAAAAACTCCTCAAATTAAACTAACTTGTCTTTCACAAAATCAATTGCATTAATTGGCGTAGGATCTATTCCAGAGATCGCTGCAAAATAAATGGAAGAATAATCAAGAAGATAAATCAGGCAGATCAGCTTGGATAGAATATTTCCTTTTACTGAAAATACCTCTTTACATTCAATTTTTGATCCCTCAAGATATTCTTTGAGTATCTTCCATCTTTCCTTGGTTTTATTATAGTCATCCTCACCTCGAATCAAGATTGGTTTAATGTTTGATGGTTTTTCCCAAGCAACGATTCCATTGTGACAGGCTTCGATAACATCTTCAGCAATTACATGACATTTTGCATTTTCTTGAAGCGAGTTTTTGAATCTAATGGCAGCAGCCTGCAATCCCCATGGATAGTAAATTAGAGGGATTCCAGAAATCCATTGGGCCAAACTTAATGATGGATTATTATCAGTAAGATTTTCTGAAGTTACTTCATTTTGGAGTTTCTTTAGTTGTGTTATTGATTCAATAACATCCTCTTTTCTTATTGGTAGTACGGGCCCCAAGACCTTTAACATTGAATACAAAAATGAAGTAAAAGAAGCCCGTGGAGAGTGCAGCATTGGTATTTGCTTATGCTCTATTCCATTTTTTGAACAGTATTTTTGCATCTTACCACCATCTGAAAATGCAATTAATTTACAACCACATTTTTTTGCTGAATCTAAAACAGTAAGGGTCTCAACTGTATCTCCAGATATGCTGGTTGCAACCACCAGAGTCCTAGAATCAACCGTTTTTGGTAGAAGGTAACCCTTGATTACATCAACATGAACATTTGTTTTTGAAAGAATTGAAGAAAATATATCACTGATTGCACCTGAACCACCCATTCCTGCAAAGACCATATGTGAAATATCATCAAAATAAATAGAATCCAAATCTGAATTGTAATGCTTCTGAGCAATTTCAGGCCATCTATCATAAATCTTGTACATTCCTTTAGAATCAATTTTATCTAACGTTGAGATATCTAGCAATGTGCTGGTTTGATCCAAAAGGACAATAAAATGTTTAGCTAATAAAACAAGATAATTGTTCCAAAATTATTACGAACAAAATTCATTTAATTCCTAATAGATTTTTAATTCCATCTACCTTGTTCCTCTAGACCCTCATCATTAACAAGTTTGTTCTAAATTCATGTAATAGTGTTTACCTGCGATAGTAGAAATTACCTGATTCCTTTTGTCCTTTATCCAGTCTACTATCTAGCTTGTTAACTCTAGGCCTAAAGCTTTTTTCATCCCTTCTAAAGGAGATATCAAGCGACCTTAGGAATCTATTCATGGCTTCAGTTTTGGAAAGAGGTGAAGTAGCATGTCCTTCTACTCCTGAGGTTCCTTCAAAAATTACCATAGAATCAGAAATTAAATCCATTAATTGTATGTCGTGATCAATAACAATTGCAGATTTTTCAAATGAGCGAACAAACTTTTGAATAAATTTAGCAATGGCTATTCTCTCTTCAACATCCAAAAATGCAGATGGTTCATCTAGAGCATAAAGATCAACTTTTTGCAAAAGACAAGAAACTATTGCAACCTTTTGCAGTTCTCCTCCAGAAAGGTTCTTGATAGATTTATTGTATAGTTTTTTTATTTTCAAGGGATCAATAATTTGTTCTTCTTCTTGACTACCTTCAATTGGATTTCCATTTGCCTTGTCTAATACCGAAACAACTTCAACATCGATATCATTCTGAAGATATTGTGGCTTGTAAGCAATTTTCACCTTCTTATCTATTTTACCAGAATCAGGTTTTTCAACACCCGCAATCATTTTCATCATTGTTGTTTTTCCCAATGCATTTGCTCCCATAATTCCAACAACTTCACCTTTTCTAACTTTACCAGATTCTATTGAAACAGAAAACGAAGGATATTTTTTCTCAAGTGCAGGATACTTGATTATTTCATTCCCTTCTTGAAACTCAGTAGTTGAAGATGAAACATCAAATGTGAATTTTTTATCACGAAATCTTACGTTTTCACTTGGCAGATAACCATCCAAAAAGACGTTTATTCCAACCTTGGTTGATAGTATGCCTGAAACGATACCATAAACAGCTGGTTCGCCATATAATACCTCGATATAGTCGCTAAGAAAATCAAGAAGAGTCAAGTCATGTTCAACTACCATGACAGTTTTTCCAATTTTAGTAAGATTTTGAATTGTTTTTGCAACACGGGTTCGTTGGAATACATCATTGTATGACGATGGTTCATCAAAAAAATAAAAATCGGCATCCTTTGAAACTGCTACTGCAACTGCAAGTCTTTGAAGCTCTCCTCCACTAAGCTCCTTTAGGTTTTGTTCTAGTGAATTTTCAAGCCCTAATTCCTTTGTAAGCTGGTTTGAGACTCCTCTTTCATCATATTTCTCAAGTAGCTCCTTACCCGTTCCTTCAAATACTTGAGCAATTTGACTTACTTGTTGTGGTTTTATTGAGGCTTTGATTTGTCCATCTCTAATCTGCTCAAAGTGAGATTTGAGTTCTGTTCCTGAATAATATTTTAGAATTTCATCCCAATCAGGTGGATCATTATATTTTCCCAAGTTCGGTTTGACATTTCCAGATAGAATATTGATAACTGTACTTTTTCCCATCCCATTTCTTCCAAGAAGACCAACTACCTCTCCTTTCTTTGGCGTTGGCAATCGAAAAAGTCTAAATGAATTTTGACCATACTGGTGAATCTTATCTGTTGCAAGTTCCGACGCTAAATTCACAATAGTAATTGCGTCAAAAGGACACACCTTTACACAAATTCCACAACCATTACAAATATCCTCATCGATCTGTGCTTTTTTGATCTCCTCATTTAGAATTATACAATCTGCTCCTGATTTGTTCACTGGACAGTACTTGATACATTCTAATCCACATTTTTTTGGTTGGCAAAGTTCTTTGTCAAGTACTGCAACACGATGTGTCATGACGATATTCGGCTTTTCTATGCCTTATACCTCTTTTGGATAAAATCCAAATTCAATTCATCGTTAGCTTAATAGATAACATATACTAGAAAATTATCAAGCCGGCCATAGTGTTAGGGTGCGACCCAATCCCATTCCGAACTTGGAAGTCAAACCTAATGTCGCTGTTGTGTTACTAAGGTGCGAGAGCTCTTGGGAAGCAGCAGTGCTGGCATTTTTAACTGAATAAATCTTTATGGAGTAATTTCATGATAATTTGTATGCCAAATTGTTCTGTTTGTGGTGATAAGTTTGAGGATGATATTCGATTTTTAAATCACATGATGGAAAAACATGGTTTCAGAAATCCAAACATAGCCAAACCTGACAGAAATAGTAGAGGATATTAGATTTTTTTTAAAGCCGAAACTTGGATTTTCGCTTTGATCTAAGTTTTGTTCCACAACAAGGACAGCTTAATTCCTGACAAAGTAAGTATACATTACAAGAAGAACACCTTTTTACTCCAAGTAAATATCTGCTTTTCTCAGCCCTATATCTTTCACAAATTCCTCTACATGTCATTTTGCAGGAAAGATCTTTATTTTTTAGGTTTTATATGTGGTTTTTACTGTCTAATTCAATTTTCTTACTATTTGACAATAAGCTTGCTGAGCGAAGAAAAACAGCTTTAGGTGTTTTACATTTGGCATCACATGATTCCTCAACAGAAGAATGACTAGTTTTCCTTTCTTTTGTAGAAAAAATAGCTCTGAACAATGGTGCTAATGCTGCTCTACCCCCATATGCTGTTTTTCCATCAATAAACCAAAACATCTCTAACGCACTTGAATCTAAAATTTCATTTCGTAATTTTTCTCCAAATGTGGTATAGTGACCAACTAAGGAAAATTTTCCTCTACCAAAAAAATTAACAACTTTGGCAAATTTTACACAAAGATAACATTGATCATCATAAACCACTATTGGAATAATGCCTTTCAAATCCATACTTTTATCTACCAATCGATCAGATTAAAATTTTCAGAAGTAGATTTTTATTAATTCTCCGGTGAAAGAGCAAGAGATGGGTCTCAACTACTATAAAATTAAAAAACACGTACGTAAGGCTAGAAAGCTTGTCATCAAAGGTACAACTGCAGCTGCTTCTGGTCATCCAGGTGGTTCATTTTCAATGGCAGAAATTATGGGAGTTTTGTTTAACAACTATCTACATTTTGATACAAAAAATCCACTTTGGGAGGATCGTGATAGACTTGTTTTATCAAAAGGACATGCATCTCCAGGTTTATTTTCAAATCTAGCAGTAGCAGGTTATTTTGATGAATCTGAA
>JAEHKV010000103.1 GCA_016838845.1 Nitrosopumilales archaeon
CTGGAGTATCAACGGAGATAGTTTGATATGGATAATTGGATTTTTTGCTCTAATTGGAAGCTTCCTCAATAGCTACACTAGCGACAAGTATGATTCAATTTTTAGAGATGGAGATATGACAAAAAGATCAAAGTTTAGAATTGGCAGGGATGTGAGGTTACTGCTCATAACGATTGGTGCTTTAACTAATCAAATTCCCATAATGCTGATCATTCTAGCAGTTTTGGCAAACTTTGAGGCTTTACGAAGATTGATAGTATTTAGGAATAAACTTGATGACGAGCAAGTACTGACAGAGCGAAAGTTAATCAATCAAAGAGGATTGCAGTCCTAATCTTTTAGAGACGAATTACTATGTTACTTGAAAAGATGGTTCGTTTGTGGCTTAAAAATTCAAAATACGTAAAATCAAAGCCTGAATGACTTATTTATAATAGATTGTTTCAAAAGTCATTTCCATTATTCTCTTACGAAATTCCATTAACAGGCGTTAATCATTAACGGTCTATTGAACAAGTCAATGAAATACTCATTGGAAGGATTTTTAGTTAGAAACACTAACTGGTAAAGGTGAGAAATTTTTTTGGCAAACCCCATCAAGTCAACAATCATTGGAAGCTACCCAAAACCCGAGTACATAGTGGGGGATATTACTGGACATAAAACAGTGTTAATTGGTAAAATTCTGAGCGATTTAGAAAAAAAGGTCGGACCTGAAAAGTATCAGACTTTGATTAACTGTGCCGTTAACCAAGCAATTGATGACCAAAACGATTCAGGAATTAACATCGTTACTGACGGAGAACAGAGAAGAGAACATTATGTTACCTACGTGTTAAGAAAGTTGAAGGGTTTTGATTTTGAGGATATGTGTAAAAAGGAGGTAAAGAAATTTATCTCAGGAAAATTTCAAACAGCTTACACAGTTCTTGCACCAATAGTTGTTTCACGTGTTGAACACAATGGTCCATTTCTTGTTTCAGATTTTGAATATGCAAGTAAAAGAACAAACAGGGAAGTTAAAGTAACAATTCCTGGACCTTCGACTGTTGTTGATCATGTAAAAAACATGTTCTATAAATCAGACAAAGAACTTGCCTTTGGTTACTCAAAAGCAATTAGAAAGGAAGTTTCCGCATTAAAAAGAGCAGGATGTAAAATTATTCAATTTGATGATCCTGGACTTTTAAGAAATCTAACTCGTTCTGAAGAGTGGGGTATCTCAGCTTTGGATACTTGCTTTGCTGGTATTGACGTAACTATAGTCGTTCATGTTTGTAGATCATATCCCAATAAAAAATATGAAAAAAAGAACGTAGCCTATAAATCAGATCTAGGCTATTATCCCCATCTTCTGAATTTGCTTCAAAAATCAAGTATTGATCAAATATCAATTGAAGCAAAGCAAGGTAATCTTGACCCATCAATCTTGAAAAATCTAGGCAGTAAGACCGTAATTCTTGGTTGTATTGATGTTGGCAATGAAAGAGTGGAAACCGTCAATGAAATAATAGATCAGGCAAAAGCCGCATTAAGGTACATAAAGCCTGAGCAATTGGTTCTTGGTCCAGACTGTGGCCTTTTGGAACTAAGCAGAGAATCTTCAAAGACCAAGCTTACAAATCTTGCAAGAGCTTCGGAGATCTTAAACTCGCAAATTTCTTAAATTAATCTTTCAGAGGTGTTGTGAAAATTTTGACGTAAAAAAAGTACACTTCTACTCTTTAAGACAAAGCGCACAGTCTACATTGTAGAATGGCACGTACAAAAGCTCAACGTAGTGCTTCAGCAAAAAAAGCTGCTAGCACTAGAAAAAGAAATGCAGCTGCAAAAGCAGGTTCTAAAAGAAAGAGACGTTAGAATCTACTTTCCCTTTTTTAAAAATTAAGTAATTATGAAGTTTACATGTAAAAACTGTAAAAAGGAATTTGAGTTATTCAATAGTGAATTTTGCTGCATAGAATGCCTCAATGAATACTATCTTAGAGGATACTCAAAATACTAGATTCTTTGTAAAGGAAAGAGCAGATTATTCAAATCCCTGCTCCATATAGACTCGGACCGTTTTTGGTTCAGGTTTTCAATTGTTTTATTAGTATAGAGTAGAGATGAAATCAACATGGAGATTCTCGATGATGAAATTCACTTGTGGCTTCAAAGTGCGAGATTTGTTAAAGCAAAGCCTGGAGTGTATGTTCTTTATGATAAAAATGAAGATGTAATTTACATTGGAGAAAACGAAAATCTTCAGAACCAATTTGCAAAGTATGTTGACACTAACTTTGAGAATGATACCTGCAAACAAAAAACCCATACTTATCAAAGAGAGTTTGTTGAAAATCCAAAAGAACGAAAAAGACAGCTTTTAGAGGACTATAAGAAAAAACATGGAAAGATTCCTGTTTGTAATGATGATACAGATTGAAAACTTGGCTAAGATTCGATGAGTTTTCTGCTAGTCGGTAGTTTAAACAAAATTTACAGCATCTTTCTAAATAAGATCAAGTTTAGGATTAGTTGTTATGACAACAGGATACTGTGTAAAATGCAGAGCAAAAAGAGAGATGAAAGATCCAAAATCTATCACCATGAAAAATGGTAGGCCTGCAACAAGAGGCACCTGTCCTACCTGTGGGACAAAAATGTTCAGAATAGGAAAAGGCTAATACATCAAAGGGATTGTGACTTCAGTTCTACTCCCTAATAGTTCGTATCAAATGTAAATAAAATAATGGAAGCTAGTCACTGGATCATTTTGGCTTCTGTTCACCAATGAATGTTAGAACAAAACCTTGGTAAAGGATTAGCGCTAGCTTCCATAAGCAATATGAAATGGAAATAAAATAACGAGAGAGGTGATTATCAACTTTGATAATCAGGGGCGGCGATAATAGGAAAATACATCTCATCTGGTGTGGAAGATGCATAACTTGTTAACATCTAGAAGATATAATGAGATCTTGGATTATTCTTC
>JAEHKV010000104.1 GCA_016838845.1 Nitrosopumilales archaeon
GTAGCTAACTGCTGGTGAATTTCTAAACCAACTTTTAAACCAATTTGTTTTATTGGTATTTCTGACACTGTTTTTTTATCGCTCATCTCTTTTTAAAACTTAATCAGAAAACTCCGAAGCAATATTTTCAAGCATTAAGTTTTTCATTTCATCACTATTTTCGGAATTTCCTAAAGCCCACATTGCTTTTACTAATGCAGTTTCAGGAATTAAATTAGATAATGGAGTTATTCCAAACTCTAAAAGATCTCTCCCACTTTCATAGACATTCATGTTAACTCCACCATCAATACATTGTGAGGTCATTCCCATGAAGAGTTTCTTCTCTCTGGCTTTTTTGACAGAATCATACATGGACTTTCCAATATGCCCAAGACCTGTGCCTTCAAAAATTAATGCTTTGTATCCAGAACTTAACAGATTATCAATAATACCTGCATCAAATCCAGGATAGTACTTCACTAAAGCTACATGCGTATCAAGTTTGATTCTTGGTGTATAATCATTAATTTTGAAAAAATCATCTTTGAGATTATTTTCAATTTTTTTGTCTATTACAAGAAATGCTGGATCTCCACCAATTGTTTCAAAAGCTCCTCGTGTGGAGGTATGATTCTTTCGGACTCGTGTACCCAAATGGCAGGCAATTAAATTATCACTCTCATTGTGGTGCATTACTACAAACACACCTTTAGTATTGCAATTTACAATAAAACGTGCTGCTTGGATCAAATTTAGCGCAGCATCGGTTGATGGTCTATCAGATGATCGCTGTGAACCAACCAGAGCAATAGGTATTGGATATCCAGCTAGTGCAAAAGAAAGAAAAGCAGCAGTGTATTGCATTGTATCAGTTCCATGAGCAATAATTATTCCGTGATAACCAGAATTTACAATCTCATCTAGCCTTTCTGCAATTTTTTTCCAATGTTCCGGCATCAAATTTTCTGAATACTCGGAAAACAATACTTCAGTATCAACATTAACGATCTCAGCTAATTCGGGAACAGAGGCATTTAGATCTTCAGCACTTAGCGCTGGAGTGACTCCACCAGTTCGATAATCTATTTTGCTAGCAATAGTTCCACCGGTAGATAAAAGAAGAATTTTTGGTAATGAAGAATCTTTCTTAATTTTAGATTCAGTTTCAATTTTTAGCTGATTTTTTGAAATTATTTCCACTTTTTTTATTTTGTTTAATTCTAACCCAATATTATAACCATTTTTTAATTTTAGAACGACGTGCTCATCATCACTGGATTCATATCTTGGCATCAAAATTCCTGAATAAGTTAGATCCGATGTTATTTTGACAGAGTCTCCCACCTTCAGCTTGTTATCTTTGAGAAATGCAAGAGAATTTTTTTCATAGCCCTTGTATTCTGACATTGAGGTGCTATTGTTTGCTTATTTTATTAAAACTACCTGTAGTAGGAAGCAACTACCTTTTCACCAATCTTTAGATCCTTTTGCTCTCTAACCTTCTTGACAGCCTCTTCAAAATGTTTCATAGTTACTTTTGCATCCTTTGAGCTAATCTCTAATTTTTTTTCATCTGGATGACTGTCTAGGTATTCGTGGATAATTAGGGACACTGCAGTATTTGAAATTGCTGCAACATCTGCTCCAGTCATACCATCAGTCAGTTCAGAAATTTTGTCCAAATCTACAAACCCAGGATCGTTTTTATCAGTAACGACTGGAATATCTTTAACATTTATTTCTAAAATGCTCTTTCGACTATCTCTTTCAGGCATAGGGATTTGGATTAATTTATCAAATCGTCCGGGTCTTAACAATGCAGGATCAATCATATCTGCTCTATTTGTTGCAGCGAGAACCACAACCCCATGCATATTTTCCATACCATCCAATTCAGTTAGAAGCTGACTTACCACTCTTTCAGTAACAGCGGTTTCTCCTCCTATTCCCCTAATTGGAGCAATAGAATCAATTTCATCAAAGAATATCACACATGGAGAAGCTTGTCTAGCTCTTCTGAAAATTTCTCTTATTCCTCTTTCAGATTCGCCTACCCATTTTGACAATAATTCAGGACCACGTACAGATACAAAGTTTGCCTCGCTTTCTGTAGCAACAGCTTTTGCTAGAAGAGTCTTACCTGTTCCACTCACTCCATGTAACAAAATTCCACGCGGCATTTTATGTCCTAATTTTTCGTATAAACCTGGATACTTCATAGGCCATTCTACTGCTTCCTTAAGCTCACGTTTTACATCTAGAAGACCTCCTATGTCATCCCACTTTACCTCTGGATTTTCAATGTATACCTCTCTCATTCCAGATGGCGTAATTTCATACTGCGCCTTTTGGAAATCTTCACCATTTACTATTAGCTTCTCCAGAGTCTCAGGTGGAAGTTTTTCTTCTTCCATACTTATCTCTGGTAACAACCTTCGTAAACATTTCATTGCAGCCTCTTTACACAAATATTCCAAGTCTGCTCCAACATATCCGTGGCTAACTGCGGATATTTTGTCTATCTGCACATCATCAGCTAATGGCATGTTTCTAGTATGAATTGTCAGAATGTCTTTCCTTCCTTTTTTATCAGGCACTCTGATTTCGATTTCTCTATCAAATCTTCCGGGTCTTCTAAGTGCAGGATCGATTGCATTTGGTCTATTGGTGGCAGAAATTACTATGACCTTACCTCTAGATTCCAATCCATCCATTAAGGATAACATCTGAGAAACAACTCTTCGTTCTACCTCACCAGTAACTTCTTCTCTTTTTGGAGCGATAGAATCTATTTCATCTATGAAAATTATTGATGGTGCTTTTTCTCTTGATTCCTTAAAGATTTCTCGTAGCCTAGCTTCGCTTTCACCATAAAATTTACTCATAATTTCCGGCCCAGATATGCTAATAAAATGAGCATTACTTTCATTTGCCACAGCTTTTGCTAACAAAGTCTTACCTGTACCTGGTGGACCATAAAGAAGCACGCCTTTTGGAGCTTCAATACCAAGCTTTTCAAAAATTTCTGGGTGTCTAAGGGGCAATTCAATCATTTCTCTGACTTTTTTTATCTCATCTGTTAATCCACCAATGTCTTCATATGTTACCTGTGGTACTCCTCGTAGTGTTTCTCCTTTTTCCGCAATGTGGAAAACTGTTTTTTGAGTAACAAGAACTGCATCAGCTGCAGGTGTCACACCAATAATTTGGAAAGTTAAACGTCCACCAAAGTATGGAACCATCACATTATCACCTTTGATCAATGGCACACTTTCTAGTGCATCCGCTAGATAACGTTCATCTATTGGTGGAATTGCTTCAAGGGGAGCAACCACCACTTTTTCAGCAGCAACTGCTTTAATTTTTCGTACAGTAATGGAATCACCAATAGCAATACCAGAGTTATTTCTTCCAAGTCCATCAATCCTTATGATTCCCTTTCCTTCATCAGATGGATACAATGGAAGACACTTTGCTACAGTTCTTCTTTTACCTTTAATTTCAATTACATCTCCAGTTGAGGCATTTAACGTGTCCATAGAATCATAATCAATTCGAGCTACACCTCTTCCTACATCCCTTGTATATGCCTCTAGGACCTTAAGTGACAGGGCATTTTGGCTCATAACGAAAGTCTCTCCACCTATTTTTTATATCTTTGGCGTTTAATTTCTGGTATACAACATTTTCAATCATAAGCTTAAAATCAGCAATGAAAAAATTCGATCCAAATGGGTAAGAGGCCACTAGTTAGAAGACGAGGCCGTGGAGGCATGCAGTTTAGAGCTGTAACTACAGGAAAATTAACTAGAGCAAAGTATCCAAGTTTTCTGTTATCTGAACAACATGAAGGCAAAATTATTGATTTAATTCATGAGAGAGGGCGGGATGCTCCATTAGCTAAAATTCGATTTGAAAATAATTCCACTTCAATTGTCCCAGCAGTTCTTGGGACTAAAGTTGGTTCAACAATTCAATTTGGGCTAAAATCAGAAATTGAAAGCGGTAATGTAATTAGTATTCAAAATATTCCAGATGGTACTATAGTATGTAATGTGGAAAAACATTTTGGTGATGGTGGAACAATAGTTAAATCGGCAGGTAGTAACGCAACTATTTTTTCGCATGGCGAAGATGGAGTAACTCTTAAACTTCCATCAGGAAAATTTGCTACTCTTAAACCAAAAAATAGAGCCATGATAGGAACACTTGCTGGTGGAGGTGTTACAGACCGACCTTTCATGAGTGCTGGAGGGAAATGGCGTAGATTTAGATCTAAAGGACGCAAATATCCTATTGTTAGAGGTGTTGCACAAGCAGCATATGTTCATCCTCATGGTGGAGGTAGACATCAACATGTCGGGCAAAGCTCAACGGTTTCTAGAAACGCACCTCCTGGGGCTAAGGTTGGTAGTATAGCAGCCAGAAAGACGGGAAGAGCTAGAATTAAAGAAAGAAAATAATCCTTCTTTCAACACATCACAAAAAATTGATTAATGGCTACTAGAATCAAATTTTTAGATGGCTAAACAGAGGATCCGTATTTTTGTCACTGGTAAAGTTCAAGGTGTTTTCTTTAGACAAGCGCTCAAAGTTATGGCAAAAAAAAATAATGTTTTTGGTTGGGTAAAAAACCTTAACGATGGAAAAGTTGAAACCATTCTGGAAGGCGAAGATGTTGATGTTAGTGCGATTGTGGAATGGTGTCATGCGGGACCAGCCAATGCTAGGGTAGAAGACATTGAAATCAAAAATGAAAAATTCAAAGGCGAATTTTCAAAATATGATGTTTTGTATTAATGAATCATATTATACGCCTTTTGCAGTTCACTTTTCAATTCATCCAGACTTTTTCCAGACGAAATTTGACTAGTTTTCTGAGGCAATTTTCTATCCATTTGAATTTTAATTAAAATAGAATCTTTTTGGGGTTCTAGATCTGCAAACCACCTAAAAGTCATAGATTTACAAAAAACAATTCTATGTATACGTACATCTTCTATAACATTTTCTCCTAAAGAAAAACAAAAGTTTCTTAAGGAATCAAACAACGGAAGAGTTTCAGGAGCAATTTGTTTTTTAAAATCGTTATAGGTTCTTTTATTTCCGAAAGAAATAATGCCTTCCATAAGAACAAATGTTAAACAATTGTATAAAGGTAATAGCCCTACTGGTTCCGGTCTAGACTGATAACCCCTTTCCAAGGCATACAAGATCCGCCACGTTGACGAGGAAGCGTGGATGTCCCAACTTAGGATTGCTCCCTCCCGGACCTCATCCCTTTCGATGGTTCGATCTTAGAAGTTATCCCTTCGGATAATTCTAGTTCTGCAACCACCCGCCTCGGCGTGATTTCATTTCCGCACACCAAGTGGGAATTACCTTTCTAGAGATTTACCCAGTAGTTACTGATCTCTGCATATAGCCGGTTTCAGAACAGGGCACGGCTGGCACCCCGATCCTCCCTACTACCAACTTTTGTTACAAAAGAATGTTATATTTGCATTAGGTTTGATTTTGTTTTAATTTTAAAACCATTTTACAAACAGAACAGATTTTTCCAGTACATTCACTTCCACAATTCTTACAAAGATTCATTTCTTTGTGGCTTGAATTTCTAAGATTTTGTGAAATCTTAAGAATCGAATTATACAAATTATTTTTAATTCCACTATGTTGATTCTCTAAAGAATTAAAAAACTCACGTATTTCAGTTCTAATTCCCTCATTCATGTGTGGACATGGCTCTGTCTGGAATGGAATATCATTTGAAAAAGCATAAAAGACAATTTCAGCCTCGTAAATTTCACAAAAGGGCTTTATTTTTTTGAAAGGTTTATCAGAATTAGGGTTCATCCATCCAATCTTTTTTGTATCTCCAGAAAGCGCATTGATAAGAAATGTTTGGAGAACATCATCTAAATTATGAGCAGTAGCTATAACATCAGCACCTAAATCTTTGGCTGCATAATCAATAGAACGACGTCTAAATGTTCCACAAATAGAACAAGAAGATGTCTTTTCACTCTCTCTTTTTTGTAATGCCTCATCTATAGTTAGATCAAAAAGCTCTTTGTAGGAATAAATTTTGTATTCAACATTTAATGTTGAACAAAAATTTCTAACTATTTCCAAGGATTCATTTCTATATCCTGGAATTCCTTCATCAATTGTTGCTACTTTGATTTCAAAGTTGTGTGTTTTTGACATTTTATGAAGAATGTGCAATAAAGAAAGAGAATCTTTGCCTCCTGAAACTGCAACACAAACTAGATCGCCATTTTTGATCATCCGATATTTGGAAATTGTTTTTGCTGTTTTTCGCATTATAGAAATTGAAAAGCAATCTGAACACAAATTTTCTCCAGAATATTTTCTCGAGTACGAAGCTTCGTTTTCGCATTTATGGCATTTCATTCTATATTGTAAACCACCCAGATTTTAGATATGATAATGCAATATTTAGGGCAAATATTGTAAAAGTAATACTATAGATCCCCCGCATTACTCCATTTACTGCCTTGTCAGAAATTTTTTTGTCAATAATACTATGAATAAATTTTCCTCCGTCAAGAATTGGTAATGGAAGCATATTGATTATTCCAATAAAAAATGAAATCATCCATAACCAAAGTAAAAACATAGACAATTGAAAATTATTCCATTCGATGAAGTTGTAAATCGGTTTGTATGCAAAAGTATTGTCTCGCATTATGCCTACTAATCCTCTTTCTGGATCATCTGGCGACTCCATTATTTCAATAGTAAACTGTATCTCCTGTCCATTTCGCAGTGCAGTTACAGAAGCAGTTTCACCAGGAATTAGATCTGTTTTTTGAAAATCTATAGGTGAAATGATCCGTACATCGTTAATCTTTGTGATTATATCATTTGGTTGTAAACCAGCTTTTTCAGCACCTGAACCTTCAATTATTGATAGTACCAACACCCCATCAGGAAACTCATAAAACGAACTTTTTAGAGGTTCTGGCACAATTATTGCAAAGAGAGGATTAGTAAGTAAAATAGCTCCTAAGGCAAATGCAAAAATAACATTTGCAGTTGCTCCAGCTCCAATTAGTCTAAGCTTTGAAATTTTCTTTGCTTTATCAAATTCTTCTTCATCAGGTTCAACAAATCCAGCAAACAATGCAATGAATATTGCAAAACCTCCTGTTTTGATCTTAATTTTTTCTAATGTTGCTACAATACCATGTGCACCCTCGTGAACAACTAAAACAATTGGAATTGAAAGCAGAAAATATGCAATGGCTGATGCAGATGTTAATGTCACTCCAGGTATCAGCACTGTTAACTCAGCAAATTCTGTTGGTTTAACAAAGTAGTTTAAAATATTTGAAACCAAGAACCAAAAAGCAAAACCCATCATAAGAAAACCCGATACCACACTTACATCCGCAAATACTCTGATCCCTCTTCTGGTACGCGATAACATTTTGGTAAGAACTGATTGGACTTGCTCGTTTTTGTAAACTAGACTATACGCCTTTATTTCAAAACCATGATTTTCTAACTTCAGACCCTTGGCTGTAATGTAAATAGCAACCCAGGCTATTAAGACGTAAATAATCGCATTTTCTGTGATAAAATCTAGTTCCAAGGTAATTGTTACTTTTTTTAATCACGTCAATTTATCGGTTACTGTGAAACCAGTGATTATAATGTCAACATATCCAAACAAAAAATCTCTGGAAAAAATTGCTAATCAATTGGTCAAAAACAAACTTGCAGCATGTGTTAACATTTCCAAAATTTACTCAATTTATTCATGGAAAGGAAAAATTGAAAAAACCCCTGAATATATTGCACTTTTTAAAACCACTCAAAGAAAAAAGAAACAACTCAAAGAAAAAATCAAAAAAACTCATCCATATGAAGTTCCAGAGATCACTGAACTAAATGTAAATTCAATAAACAAACCTTATTTGAGCTGGTTAATTGAATCAACTCTCTAATTACTTATTGCAAATCTCAATAAAGAAACAATTCCACCGAGACCTGTAACTCTTAACCCAAGATCCGTAGTAGAATCAACACTGAAAACCTTTGAACCCTTTTCTTCTACATCATTTAAAAATTCAATAACTTTTTCCTCATCAAGCGTTTGAATAATTTTCTCTGAAAAAATTAAAGAATCAATTGCACCAAATTGATTAGCTTTTTGTGTTTCATCAAATCCCATAGTAAATTTTCTACTTTTTTTGTTTGCTCTAAGCATTATCTCATCAATCATCGAAGAAACAGTTGCTAGTTTACTCTCAGACATAATTTCTTTCATTATACGAGATTTTGTAAACATGTAAATTCCATCTTCACCCCCAGAGTCAATTCCTTCCACCACTTGTACTTGATGTTTCTTTATGAGGGGATTTTTTTGTAGAAAGTTTGTAAATTTCTTCTTGGTTTCTCCTGGACCAAAAATAATTAGAGAATCATTCTCATTTATGGAAGACAAAACTGCTGTAAGAACATATTCAAAAAATTTTTCAATATTAAAATTTGTTTTATAACGCTTTCCACTGGAACCTGAGTACATGTTTGGCAAAATTTGTAAATGAGTTCCTTTAAGTTTTCCAATACCACATTCTCCAGTATCAATTGCTACAAGTAGAAATCCAAATTTTTGATTTTTAGAACGAATTAATTTTTTTTCTATTAACGACCATCTTTTTTTAAAAATTGTTACTGCATCATCAATTTTTACAACAAATGAATGATGTGATCCGTGTGGAACTGATTCATTAGTTGATTCAACTATTGTACCACCTAGCCTTAGTCTATCTAAGACACTATCTAAGGAAGGTTTTTCAACTTCAATACTGATTCTAATCTTTATTCGTTCGCCTCTATCCGGTCTTGAAAAATCTTTTTCTTGTTTTATAACGCGTGTTGTATCACCAATAATTCTATCTCCCTTCTTTACTATCCGTCTTAATGTCAGTAAATCATCCGAATCCTCTGGAATTACTGAAACAGAATTGTCATCAATTACTTTCGAAATCATATCACTTCATGTTATAATAATACAAAAGAAAAAGAATTAGCTTGTTATTTCATTGACTTTGTCATCTTGTTGACTCTTTTTACGAACATAATTTTCAACCCAATCAAGGGTTATTACACCCACTTCGGCCAAATTTACAAGAGAATTTGAAGATGCCTCTCCTGTAATCTTCCCATTATCCCTTCTAATTTGACGCCATTTCAAAGATGTATTCCCACTTTTTGAGTTATAGATTATTCCTAAAATATCTCTTGCATTTACAAAAGTTATGTCACGAATTTTTTTCAACGTCACTTTATCTGCAGCTTCGACATAAATCGATCCTAAACTTTCTTCTCGTTCGGGAAACACCTCAGAATCTTCCATGTAACTTTTTGGAGCAAATGAAATGCATGTACTAGATATTACAAATCTCCTAAAATTATCCACCGAAGATGTAGCATCAATCTTGACCATTTTGTTCTAAAGACGTGTATCGTACTTATCAAGCTTTTTGAAAGACTCAATTAGGATTTTAATACAATTTCTAATGCAGGCAGTGATGAACGTATCCCTATGATTGATGATATGGATCTTGAGTTCTGAGCCTGCGCCTTAGAATTTTTATCTCAGAAATTACTCTTAATTGCATGAAAGCATTAACCGAGTATCTTACTCTTAATACAAAAACAAGAAGAGCTTTTGTTAATATAACTGACAAAGTTGAAGATTTAGTTAAAAAAAGTAAAATCAAAGAAGGCTTTTGCCTTGTAAATGCGATGCATATCACTGCAAGTGTTTTCATCAATGACAATGAGAGTGGCTTACACAATGATTATGAAAAATGGCTTGAAGGTCTTGCACCACATGAACCAATTGAACAATATGAACATAATAAAACTGGTGAAGATAATGCAGATGCACATCTAAAAAGACAAGTAATGGGAAGAGAAGTCGTTGTGGCAATCACTAATAATGAGCTTGATTTTGGACCATGGGAACAAATTTTCTATGGAGAATTTGATGGACGTAGAAAAAAACGTGTTCTTGTTAAAATCATTGGCGAATAAATCTACTTAACCAAAATCAACTTCTCTTTTCTGACTTTGTCCTTCATTTGATCGAGCAGCTGCCCTGAACTTATCTTCATGGTTTTGAGGTCCATGACCGCATTTCATACAAGCAATCTTGAAACCATCGGGATTTTTCTTGTATGTTTCACAACCACAAAAACACGCCATTTTTTAATTCTCATTTGATTGTTGAGTAGAACAACACTCGCCTTCTGGAATTTCATTATCGTGAGGACATTTTCTAGGATGTTTTAACATGGTGCATAATGCATCTGTAAATTGTTTGTTCATATGATGTTCTACACCACAAACCATTTCTTCATTAATTTCGATTTTCAGAGCACTCTCCATTAAAACTTCAAGAAGTCTACTGTTTCTCATCATAACCGCACCAATTTTTCCACCTTCTTCCGTAAGTGAAACTCCAGCTTTGTTGTAATTGACTAGATTTTTTCCACTGAGTTTTTTTAGCATCTGTACTACACTTGGCTGCCTAACATTGAGCATTTTTGCTATTGTACTTATTTTTACTACATCTCCTCGCTCTTTAATGTGCCAAATGGCCTTCAGATACATTTCTACATGTTCAGCCTCTGCGGTTCCCACAAAAAGAATTTCTTGGTCGAGAATGTCCATATTAGAATTCCTTCGCATCTTTTAATAAATATTCAAAATATTCTCTTGCAAAACCAGCAAGGCCTGCGTGATCGGCCCAAATTGCAACAGTTTCCATCGAGTCTACCTCTCCAGCCGCCGGACCCAATAATATGACGACATAATGTTTATCAGAAATTATCCCTCCACCAAAAAGTCCTTTTTTTACTTTAACTGCAGCTACCCTTGATAATCCTTTTAGTGAATCTTTGTCCATTTTATCTGAGGTTAGTATAGTAATATCGACTCCTTTATCGTGTAACAATCTAAGTTTGGGTAGTGCTTGTTTAACTAATTCAGTACTTGCTTCAGGTAGGGCTATCATTACCTCATTCCTGCAAGACTCGACCATTTCCAAAACTTTTGCCGCAATGTTAATTGCACCTGATAACACCCAAATATCTGGCCTTTCACTAGTCCCACTTTTTTCATAGAGTGGAACCAATTCATTGAGAACTATATTCTGATTATCTTTGAACTCTGACTCCATCCTTTGTTTTGTTGTTTCAATCCCTGTAGCCGGTGACTTTGCAAAATAATTTGTTGGTCTAGAGTTGTCTGAACCAATCCAACCTTTTTCTTCCAGAGTTCCTAAAACTTCATAAATCTTTGAATATGGAACTCCTGATTTCTGACTAAGATCTGATGCGGTTAGTTCTCCACCTTTTAACAAGGAAGAAAATGTTTTGATTTCATAACTTGTCAACCCTATTTTTTCTAAAGCCTTTCTTGTATTATCAGAAATACTCATGCGATCTAAGTCGATCAAATTTGCTATTTAAATCAGACACGCACACATTCCGAAAACCCACACGGGGCTGAGTATGAAAGCCGTTATATACCATTTTAGAAAATCGCCATTGATAGGCATGGCACTGATTCAGATTGTTAATCAATCTACTAAAAAAGTAGGTAAAAAATCTACTATTCGATTCACGCAAAGCATATGCCCAGACTGTAATATGATTCTGGACGCAGAAGTTTTTGAGCGGGATGGTAGAGTCTTCATGACAAAGACATGCCCAACTCACGGTGAATGTGAGGAGCTATACTTTGGCTCATACGAATTATACAAGAAATTTAGCACTTATTGGCAGGATGGAAAAGGTGCTCATGCTCCAAATGTTATGATTGAAAAATGTTCATGCCCAAACAATTGTGGACTATGTTCTAACCACCTGTCCCATAGTGGACTTGCAAACGTGATTGTTACAAACAGATGTGATCTCACATGCTGGTATTGTTTCTTTTACGTAAAGAAAGGTCTTGAAGGCGCTTACATGTATGAACCTTCTCAGGACCAAGTCAGAGCAATGATGAAGACTCTGAGAGCAGAAAGGCCAATTCCAGGAAACTCTATGCAAATTACTGGTGGGGAACCAATGCTAAGAGAGGACATTACTGATTTAATCAAAATAATGAAAGAAGAAGGGGTAGATCATGTCCAAATGAATACAAATGGAATCCGACACGCACTGGATCCAGAAGCTGCTAGGGAGGTAAGACTAGCAGGCTGTAACAACCTCTACCTTAGTTTTGATGGAGTAACCGCAAGAACAAATCCAAAGAACCACTGGGAAATTCCATATGCACTTGATAGTTGCCGAAAAACAGGAAGTACTGTCGTTTTTGTTCCAACTGTTATCAAATCAATTAATGATCACGAACTTGGTGGAATTATTAGATATGCTCAAAAAAACATGGATGTTGTCCATGCTGTAAACTTCCAACCAGTATCCTTGACTGGAAGAATGGGTAAACAAGAGCGTGAAAAATACAGAATCACTGTACCAGATTGTATTCAAAGAATTGAAGAGCAAACAAACGGTGAAGTCACCATTGATGACTGGTTCCCTGTTCCAAGTTGTATGCCACTTACCGATGTCATTGAGGCATTCTCAAGCAAGCCAAAATATGAATTATCAATCCACTTTGCATGTGGTGCCGGTACTTACATTTTTGAAGATGAAGAAACCAAAAAATTTGTACCACTAACTAAATTCTGTGATCTTCAAGGAATGTTAGAGCTCTTTGAAGACAAAGCGGAAGAGATTCGTTCTGGCAAAAACAAATACTTTACCATGCTTGAAGTTGTTAGAAAACTTTCAAGTTTTGTAGATAAAAAGAAACAACCCGCAGGTTTAGACCTTGCAAAGATGTTTGGAAACATTTTGATGAAAAGATCATTTGATTCCATAGGTGGTTTTCATATTAAGGGACTATTCTTAGGCATGATGCACTTCCAAGACAAATACAACGAAGATCTTGAACGACTACAACGATGTGATATTCACTATGTTACTCCTGATCTTAGAATCATTCCATTCTGTGCATTCAATGTAATCCCAGAATGGTACAGAGATAGAATACAAAAGAAATATTCTATTACTGTGGAAGAATGGGAGAAAAGAGAGGGTGTCAAACTAGAAGATGGCCTTTATCGTGGTCTTATGAGACGTGGTGCAGGAGATGAGCTTGCTGCTGGCTGTGCAAAGAGCCAGATGTTCCACGAAGCCTCTCAAGCATTAACGTAAAATTAAAGAGAACTTTTTGATCCAAGACCTTAATAGGTCTATAGTTGATTTTTCCCCAGTGAGAGTTCTCATTATATCTCCAACGCATAAAGGCATTGGCGGAATTGCTCAACATGTACGAGGATTATCAAACTTTCTTACAACAAACGGTCATCATGTTGATATAATGTCATCTGAAAATACTTTTACAATTCCGGTAAAAGGATTAAAAAATCCTAGTTTTATGATTTCTTCTCTTCTAAAAAGTAAATTCAAAAAAGGAAATGATATTGTACACGCTCATAATCTCCCTTCTGCAATGGCAATGAAAAACTCAACAGGAAAAAAAGTACTAACTTTACATGGGATTTACTCGCAACAGATTGAAATGCTTCATGGTAAAACCACTGGAAAAATTTCCAACTCTTATGAAAAAGATGCCTTAAGTTGGGCTGATGCAATTACTGTTATATCAAAAGAGGGATATGAACATTACCGTAAATTAGGTTTTGAAGTTAACCTTGTGCCAAATGCAATAGATATTTCATCGTTACCCGACAAGGAAGAAAGATTATATAAAAAACAAATTATATTTGCGGGCCGTCTTTCAAAAGAAAAAGGCATTTACACTCTTATTGAGCTTGCAAAAAAACTTGATGAAGATACCTATCTAATAATAGTCGGTTCTGGACCTGAAGAAAATTCCATCAAGAAACTTGCCAAGACGAAAAAAAATATAGATTTTTTAGGATATCAACCACGAGAAAGAACCGTATCTTTGATCAGGGGTTCAGACATTCTGATACAACCTTCATTTGTTGAGGCTTTAAGCTCAACCGTCCTTGAGGCGATGACCTGTAAGACATGCGTTATTGCATCTAAGATAGGTGGAAATAGAGAACTCATTGAAGATTCTACAGATGGTTTTCTTGTAGATCCTAATGATTCTGACCAATTTTTAGATAAGATAGAAGATTTATTCTCAAACCAAGAAAAAAGAAATCAATTTTCACAACATTCATTTGATAAGGTTCAAAAATACGATTGGAATTATGTTGGAAAACTTTACTTGAATATCTACGAATCTCTTCTTAATGAATAAAAATAAAAAAATGATGTTGGATTGGTGAGAAAATGAAGATTGCAATTGTTTTGGGAACAAGACCTGAGATAATCAAACTTTCTCCCATTATCAATAAACTAAATAAAAAAAACAGTACGATAATCTTCACCGGTCAACATTATAATTATAATATGGGTATGAAATTCATCCAGGAATTAGGAATGAGGACGCCTGATTATAAGATGAAGTTAACTAAACTTCAAAATACCACCACAGACAGAGCAACCCAAACTGGTGAGATAATTCTTAAGCTTGCCAAAATAATCAGCTCAATTAATCCTGATACGGTTGTAGTTCAAGGTGATACTAATACAGTACTTGCAGCTGCCATAACCAGTATAAAATGCAATATTCCTGTTAGCCATGTGGAAGCAGGTCTTCGAAGTTATGATTGGAGGATGCCAGAAGAACATAACAGAATTGCAGTGGACCACATATCTGAACTACTTTTTGCCCCCACAAGTTACACAAAACAAATTCTGGAAAGAGAAAAGGTTCATGGGAAAATTTTCGTTACCGGAAATACCTCAATTGACGCCATTAAACAAAACATCAAACTTGCAGAAAAAAAATCAAATATTAAAGTGGATAGTGATGATTTCGTTCTTGCAACTCTTCACAGGGGCGAAAATGTTGACAACAAAGAAACACTTTCATCAATATTCTCTGGTTTTTTGAATTCTGGAGCCAACATAATTTTAGCCACTCACCCACGAACAATAAGGCGTTTGCAGGAATTTGGGATGTATAATAAAATAAAAAATTCAAAGACACTTTCCTTACTACCAGCAATTGGATATTTTGATATGCTGCATCTTATGAAAAAATGTAAATTCATAATTACTGATTCTGGCAGTATCCAAGAAGAAGCAACCTCTCCTCATATAAGGAAAAAAGTCCTAATTGTTAGAATGACAACCGACAGACCCGAGTCCGTAAAAGATGGTCATTCCGAATTAGTAGGAACTCGATCACAGAGGATAATAAAGACAATTAAAGAAACTATGAAAAATCCGAAAGTTTCCCTCCATTCTAATCCTTATGGAAAAGGTAGTGCCTCTAAAAAAATTATAGAGATCTTACGAAAAACATTCTAGCTTGACTCATTTTTTTTGAATCTGTATAATCCTTCAATTGCAAATTGAATCGGCCATATTGGGATCTTATCTAAAAGGATTGTCAAATCAGTAACTTTGGCGGAATTATCAAATCTTTTTGAAATTCTTTCCTTTGCATACATTATTTTTTTTTGAATCGTGGAATAATGCTTGTTAGGATAAATCCAATAGTAGCTTCCTGCAAATTTGTTCTCTTTTATCTGATTTGTTACAAGCCAGGTGACTGCCTTTTTTGCAGAATCAAGGAATTTCTTTTCATTCGTTTTTTTATAAATATGTAAGAAGGCACAAAGTGCTTGTCCTACTGCGGGTGATTGTTGATGCCATACATGATCATTTTGAAAATAGTAAGTAAAGAAACCTCCATTTTCATCTTGAACTCTGTTCATCCACTCAGCACATTTGAGATATAGTTCGAAGCAATCTTTGCATCCTAGCTCTTCAAGCTCGGATAAAGGAAAGCCCATTAAATTGTAGAGTGGGTAAATAGTAAAATGTGAATAAGCTGTATTGTTGAATTTGCCACTTTGAGTCGAAAAAAAGAATGGAAAAAAACCATCTCCTGTTTGTGTTTTTCTGGCCCAATCTATTGTTTGAAACAATTCGTCTTTTTGTTTTTCTTGAATCTCTAATTCTTTTTTGAATTTTAACAAAATGAAGGGAATACAAATTGACTCATACGGAAATATTTTTTCTGAGACATGATCTTGATCAAAAAATTCTCTAAAACCTATACAGGATTCATTTTTTCTTACTATTATCTGAAATAACCAATCTTTTATGGATCTTGCAGAATCAAGATATTTTTTATCCTTTGTTTGCTGGTAAAGCTCACATAATGCTCCAGCACAGACGGCATTAGGATAAGCATGAAATGTTTCAAAAAACTTATCATCCTGAGGATAGAATCTGTCATAAATAGCACCGTTTACCTTTGAATCCTTGTTTTTAATTTGAGCAAGTAAAATAGAATCACCTGCTTTTTTTGCTAATTCTACAAATTTTGAATCACCATACCAATGATTTAGTTTCAAAAGAAGATTAATTCCATAACCAGTAATCTCATAAAAAATGAAGGGCTTGTCAGTTTTTCTTAGTGGCTTGATTGTGTTTTGGAATCCAAAAAATCCTCCATTACCTTTCGTATCTGAATTATCGATGCAAAGGGGACTAGTAAGAAAATTAATTGCTCTGTGGAGAGCAGAGTCTATCTCACTCACGGTTGATGGTTTTTTGTTTCCTATAATATATTAGGTTGGTAAATGGCAAGAAAATTTATCATGAGTTATAGCGATTCCCTTGTTAAGAGAATTAGCAGTAAGGATGCTAAAATCTGTGTGGTTGGGCTAGGTCAAGTTGGTCTTCCAACAGCTCTCACCTTTTGTGAATCTGGTTTTGATGTGATTGGTCATGATATTAACAAGGATCTTTTGGAAAAGCTAAATTCAGGCATTTCCCCCTTTAAAGAATCCAGCCTTGAGGGTCTTTTGGAAACAAATGTTAAAACAAATCGTTTTCACACTGAAAATCACATTGTTAAGGCGGTTGAAAATTCAGATATTATCATAGTGTGTGTACCAACTCCTATTACTGAAGATGCAAGACCGGATCTTACATCCCTTTCAAGTGTTTGTGATTCCCTTTCTCAAATATCTCTTAAAGGAAAAATGGTAATCATAGAGAGTTCAATCCCACCTGGAACCTTTGAGAGATTGGTATTTACTGCATTAAACAAAAAAAATCATGTTGGTACTGATTGCTGGGCAGTATTTGTACCAGAAAGACTTGCACCTGGGCAAGCAATTACAGAAATTCGTACAACACCAAGAGTGATTGGCTGCATTGATGAAGATTCAGGGTTAATTGCAAAATCCCTCTATGAAAAGATAGTAGATTCAGAAATTTTGGTTACTTCAATAAAGGTAGCTGAAATATCAAAGCTTGTTGAAAATACCTTTAGAGATGTAAACGTGGCGCTGGCAAATGAAGTTGGACTCATTTGTGAAAAATATGGAATTGATGTAAAAGAATTACTCAACATTTGCAATTCTCACCCTAGAGTAAATCTACTACACCCAGGCCCTGGTGTGGGAGGACCATGTCTGCCCAAGGATCCATATCTTTTGCTTAATCCTGAGGGATCTGACCCTATTCAATCTAAGATTATTCTTGAAGCTAGAAAAATCAATGACTACATGCCAATTCATGTGATTGATTTGATTAGTAACGCAATCAAGGAACAGAACAAGAGGCTGGAAGAGGCAACGATAACTGTTTTGGGAGTAGCTTACAAAGCAAATGTAAGTGATACAAGATTCTCTCCATCTAAAGAAATCATAACGAATTTGGTGAAAAAAGGATGTAGTGTATTTGTACACGATCCTTTGACAAAAGAAAATTTTGGTGGTCAAACAGTTTCTGATTTATGGAATGCTGTATCTCAATCTGATATCTTGGTTATAGTCACAGATCATGATGAATTTAAAAAATTTGACCTAGAAAAAATCCAAAAAACTATGAAGGTTCCTACGATAATCGACACCAGAAGAATTTTTGATAGAAAAGAGGCCGAAAATCTAGGAATCAAATATCTTGCTATTGGGTACACAAAGAAACCCAAACATAAATGAAGCCTCACAAAATCATCAAACTATGAAGAATTTAGCTGACTACCAAATCCTGGTGACTGGAGGAAATGGTGCAATTGGATGCAATTTAGTACGGAAGCTTTTAGATTTAAGCGCTAAAGTCACAGTTTTGGATGATTTTTCCCAAGGAAAAAAAAAGAATCTTGCTACGAAAAAAAATCTCATGATAATAAGGGGAGATATCGCAAGCAAAAAAATTCTATCAAAAGTTTTTTCTTGTCATTATGATTATGTTTTTCACCTCGCTGCAAGGTTTGCAAATGAATTGTCTGTAAAGGATCCTCTAGAAGATCTACGAGTTAATGTACAAGGCACATTACAAACTTTATTTCATTCAGCTAAAAATAAGGTAGATAGATTTCTTTATACCTCTTCTTCCTCCATTTACGGACCACAAAACAATAACCTTTGCAAAGAAAATAGTATTCCGCATCCATCTACTCCATATGCAGCTAGCAAACTCTCTGCAGAACATTACTGCCATGCCATTAGTGAATTGTATGACCTAGATTATACCATTGTACGCCTTTCTAATTCATATGGTCCATATGATCCTCCAGGCAGATATAGAAATGTTATTCCAAACTTTTTTCAGGCGGCCATTCAGAAAAAAGATCTGGTGATAACCGGTACAGGGAAGGAAACTAGAGATTTTACATATGTTGATGACTGTGTTAATGGGATAATTTTGGCAGCAACATCAAAAAGAGCAAAAAATGATACCTTTAATCTTGGTACTGGAAAAGAAACCAAAATGTTGAACCTGGCAAAACTAATTCTACAAAGAACTAAAAGCAGGTCAAATATTGTTTTCAAACCCAGAAGAAGTTTTGATCACATAAAAAACCGAAAAATGGACATCTCAAAGGCTAAAAAATTACTTGGATATACCCCTTCTACCGATCTTCAAACAGGTCTACAAAGTACATATGATTGGTTTGTGAGCAGGAAGTGATTTGAATAAACATCCTTGTCATTTGTAATGTGGATCTTAATCAAAAATGGGGTGATTATACAAGGGTTTTTTCTTTAATGCGCGCTTTCTCAAAATTAGGTAATAAAGTGTTTATAATCATAATACGTCCCGAGAATAAAAAACCTCGAATTTCTTCCTTTAAAGAAAATGAACTTGATGTTATAGAGATTCATCCTCCTTCAATAGGTCTTAAAGGAAAAACAGGCGTATCAAGACAGCTCAAGTATCTAGCCTGTTTGCCAGCAGTACAAAAGGCCGCATCAAAAATTATTAATGAAAATAATATTGATTTTGTCTGTGCTAATATGCCAGGCACAGGAAGTTCTGTTCCAGCAATGCGAATTCAATCAAAACACAAAATAAAATTTGTTTTGGATTTGGCTGATATGTATTCTCTTGTTAGACCAAAAATAGTTGTTGAGCGTTCTTTTAAAAAAGCAGATAAAATAATAACAATTACCAATTACCTTAAAGACGATCTTCTAAATCGAAAAATTTCCCCTGACAAAATTTTTATCATTCCAAATGGCGTAGACCTCGATTTATTTGATCCTGTAAAGTATGACCAAAAAGAAATAAAAAAATTGCGTGATACTTTTCAGGCGGAAAAATTACTTGTTTTTTCTGGTTCATTACAAGATATTAGCTTAATTATTGATTCTGCTACGACAGTGATTAATGCAATTCCTAAGGTAAAATATGTGATAATAGGTGATCATCGAGATCCAAATCGATCAAAAGTTGCTTGGGAATTAAAAGTGAAAGAGAAAAAATTAGGAAAATATTTCGAATTTTTAGGAAGAAAACCTAGAGAAGAAATCCCAAAATACTTACTATGTGCAGATGTATGTATCGATTCATTCCCAGATGAACCTTATTATGCTGCTGCACATCCAATTAAACTTCTTGAATATGGTTCTTGTGGAAAACCGGTTGTAGCAACACAAGTTTCCGAGACTGGAAAGATTGTAAAGCATGGTATTTTTGGTCTTTTAGCAGATCCAAACGATCCGAGACAATATGCACAATATATCATTGATCTTTTAAATTCAAAGGAACTTTGTGAAAAAATGGGTAAAGAATTTTCAAAATTTATCCGTAAGAAATTTAGCTGGGATATGATAGCTTTAAAGCTACAAGAAATACTCCAAAATTAGTTTTTTAGAGCTTCCACGTAGAATGAGACACTTTGTTTTTCATGACCCTTATCTTTTTTTATTAATGAATTTAGTAACCTCTGTTTAGAAGTTAATTTTGATTTTAATTTAGGGATTACATTTGCCATATTTAATTTTCTATGCTTTTGACTTAACTTTGGATATGGATTGAAAAATGATAATGAATAATTTAAAAAATGATTAGACAATGCTTTTTTTAATTCTTTATAACTGAACATATATGATTTGTAATACGCATTATTGGGCGTTACTAGAAACAGCTTACCATTGGGACGGAGCACTCGATACATTTCACTAAGAGATTTTTCAACACTTGGATATTGATTTATTTTATTTTCTGTTATCACTATCTCGTTAGTTATGTCATAATCCCTTGCATATTGAATTACACTTGAAGATATAACGAAATCAAAAGCATCGTTTTTAAATGGTATATCTGTTATTGTTGCGCATATATTTTGGATATTTTTGTCAATTTTTTGATTACATATTTTTAATTCGTTAAAAGAAAAATCCAAATTAACTCTGTCATTATTTCTCTCCAACTCAGAAGATATAATGCCAATTCCACCTCCAAGATCCAAAATTTTTTTTCTTTCAATTGTTTTTATTTTAGAAATAAGATAAAATCTGACATCGAAATCATCCCCCCAGTATTTTTTTGGATCCAAATTAATCATTTTCTGTTTTATACGAAAAAATTCTGAATCTTCCATTGATTTCAATTTTATTGTAATAACATATAATTTACTAGGATTTACAGAGAAGAACTATTGGCAAATTTTAATTATTGACACTATATCCTAAAAAGAACAATGAAGGTAAGTCTAGTTGTTGGAACCCGACCACAAATAATTAAATCACAACCATTAATCAAAAAACTCCTTTCTAATAACGTAAATGTAAACATAATTCACACTGGCCAACATTATGACTTTCAAATGTCAAAATCCTTTTTCTCTGAAATGAAAATAAATGATCCTGACATTAATTTAGGCATCAAGTCAGATACCTCCTTGAAACAGCTCGCTATGATAATTTCAAAACTGGAGAAACCTTTGAAAAAGTTTAATCCTGATTATGTAATCGTTCCAGGAGATACTAGGTCTGCCTTGGGAGCAGCTCTTGCTGCATCTCGATTAGGGCTGAAATTAGTACATATGGAAGCAGGAGCTAGGAGCAATGACATAGAGTTAGAAGAAGAGATTAATCGACGAATAATAGACCAAAGTTCTAGCATTCTTTTTGCTCCAACGAAAAACTGTTATGATAATCTTAAAAGGGAATCAGTTCTCGGGTCAGTCTTTTTCACTGGTGATACAATGTATGATGTTTTTCTAGATTTTACTAAGAAACTAAATATTAAAAAATCAAACAAAAGCAATTCTGTTCTTATAACTATCCACAGAAGAAATAACATTGAAAATTATTCACAAATAAAAAAGATAATTCAGCTTGTAAATCAAATTTCTAAACTAGGAAACAAAGTTACATTCCCTATTCATCCTCATACAAAAAAACAGATCAAAACTTTTGGATTGTCCTTAACTAAAATCAACACAACAAAACCAGTCAAATATTCTCAAATGCTAAAAATGTTAAGCAATTCAAATCTATTAATAACTGATTCAGGCGGTCTACAAAAAGAGGCCTATTGGTTAAACACTCCATGTATCACGCTTAGAAAAAGTACTGAATGGGTAGAAACATTAAGAGAAGGACAAAATATCCTTTTAGATAAAATTACAAAATCAAGTCTAACTACAATTAAAAAAGTTCTTAGTAAAAAACACCCATTAAAAAAATCAATCGAATTTGGGCGTGGTGATGCATCAAAGAAAATGGTTTCAATTCTTTTTCGTAACCTTTAGGTAGAATTCTTTTTCTTTTTCCTCTATAATTTCACTATTTATCTTGCGTACTGTCTTCAAACCATTTTGAATCATTTCTCTTTGTAACTTTTCATTCGACAAAACTTTTTGAATGGCTTCTTTGAAAGATTCTGGATTATTATCTACTAATAACGCAAAGTCTTTTGTCAATTCAGGGTTAGGGTCTGCATCATGGCTTGCTAAGATTACTGGAATACCAGATGCTGCTGCCTCTAATACAGGAATGGCAAAACCTCCATATTTTATTGGAAGAGCAAAAATTTTTGCTGCCGTATAATACCTGTTAATTTCTTTGTTTGGAACTGATCTTTCAAAACGTACTTTATTTTTAATTTTTAACTCTTTAACTAAATCATTTAATTTATTATATTGGGGACCATCTCCAACTAATAATAAAATTATATCTAAATCTTTTACTGCCTTAATTAGACATTCTTGATTTTTTTCACTCATTAATCTTCCCACACATAATATTATCGGTTTGGATTCATGAAACGTTGGTGTTAATTGAGGAGAAAATTTAGAAAGATCAATTCGATTATAAATTAAGTTAATGTTTTTGGCGCCCATTTTTTTTGCGTAATCTCGAATAAAATCGTAAACTATGATAATTTCATTAGCGTTTCTTATCGAAAATGATTCTAAGAATCTTTTTGAATATTGCAATTTGAAATAATTCTTGAAATTTTTATTTTTTTTTGCAAAGTATCTGAGATCCCTATCATAGTCTGCCATAAGTGAAATTACTACAGGGATTCCTAGTTCTTTACCTACTTGAGTTGCAAGCCAACCTTGTAACAGTGGATTATAGGATCGAATAACATTTGGTTTAATATTCCTAATGAGTTCTACTAAACGCTTTTTCTTAAATCTGATGTTAATAAGATTAGTTTTTCCAATAATATGTATTTTTAAAGTTGCATTACCTACTAACTCCCTTACATTTTCTTCATTCTCATCAGAATCAAACAAACTAATAACATGAATCTCATCAAAGACATTCTTTGGATTAAAATATCGTGGTTTCATCTCACCCTTTTCTAAATATGATCTCAGAGGATCATTAGGAAATACACATAATTTCATAAAGAATGTCAATTAAACAGTTTAATGATTATAAATTTTTTGGCCTCAAAAACACTTTGTCAAAATAATTTTTACCTATAACCTTTCATAATCATCTTGAAGCTTAAATTATATCCTAAAGATTGTTAATAATGATTTAATGCAAAAGGCAATTTCTGGTTATTGGAAATTATACAAAGAATATGGACTTTCTAAGGCTATTCGATTTATGTATTCATGGTATTATGGACAACATAAACAACGCGGTATCGACTTGACAAAACAACAAATAGTTATTGTAAATGGTTACAAATTATTAACTATTCCAAATGACAAGGGAATCTCTGTTGAATTAATTCGTTTTGGAACACATGAACCACTTACTACAAAAATCATACTTAAAGAGCTAAGAGAAGGAATGACCTGTCTTGATGTAGGTGGAAACATTGGTTACTATGTAATGTTAGAAAATAAAATTGTTGGAAAAAAAGGAAAAGTAATCGCTATTGAACCTTCACCTGTTAATTTTGAATATTTGAAAAAAAATATTAAATTACAAGATTCTTCAAATATTGAAGCCTATAATTTAGCATGTGGTAGTATAAATGATGAAATTGATTTCCTAATACGTAATCCTTCTAATGCCTGTAAGGTCTTTAAAAAGGGAGATGAAATTGCTCCAGGTGAGAAGGTAATAACCATTCCTATGGTGAAGCTAGATACTTTTGTTGAAGATAAATCAATTGAAAAAATAGATTTTTTAAGAATGGATATTGAAGGATACGAATACGAAGCTATCAAAGGAGCCTCAAAGATTATTCACAAATCAAAACCAATGTTACAACTGGAAATTCATCCAGGCTATATGGGTTCAACAAAATCAAAGGAGCTTTTAGAATTTTTAGAAAATGAAGATTATGATGTACAACAATATGTCCTAGGAAGATTTGAAACTCCATTTGTTGGTTCTGATAAAGATATCAAAAAATATTCAATTAATCAACTCCTAAATATGTTAGATAATAATACATTACCACGCATTTTTTTGGCTTTTTTTAAGCAAAAGGATGAAATAATTTAGTTAGAATTAGAAATTCTAAAATCTAATCGTAATACTTTTTTTTGTAGACAAAATACTTTTTAATTAATTTTTAAGATTTTAAAATGTAATAAATTTTGAGTAATGTTAGAGTAACCTATTCTGGGCTAATTGCATTTGCTGTAGGACTGATTAGTCTATTTACCGGAATTATATTTACTCTAATAGTAACAAGGAGACTCTCGCCTGAAGATTTTGGCTTGTGGGCAGTTATTGGCAGTCTAATAGTATATTTTATGATTTCAGAAACAATTATTTCATTTTGGACAACTAGGCAAATTGCTCGAGGAGAAGACGTTGGGAAAACTTCGTTAAGTACTTCTGCACTATTTTCATTTGGTTCCATTCCTCTTTACATTATTCTTGCTTTTTATGTTGGCGAATCAAGTAATTCGAATTTTGATGTAATGTTATTTGCAACAATTCTAATACCTGTAAACTTTCTATCTCGTACACTAACTTCGATAAATATAGCTCATAAGCCTCAAGCTGTTAGCTATGGCACTCTTGTTTTTGAAGTTGTTAAAATACCTGCAGGTCTAAGTTTAGTTTATTTTCTTGATTTAGGATTGATGGGAGCTATTGCGGCCACTCTATTTGCATTTTTAGCAAGAATTTTCATACAGCTATATTTTGCTAGAACAAAATTGAGAAACAAATTTAGTCGAGATCAGATATCTATGTGGTTCAAACTATCTTGGGTTCCACTTTACCAAAGTTTACCAAATTATATTCAACTATTGGATGTTACAATAGTTGTAATTTTATCTGGTTCTACTTTAGGAGTAGCGTATTACACTGTTGCATTAGCTATTGCAGTTATTGTTGGTCATGCAGCTTCAATCTCTCAAGCAATATATCCTAAACTTCTAGCTCTTGGAAATTTTGATCATATTCAGAAAAATCTCTCACATTTACTGTATTTTTCAATACCAATGCTTGGAATAGCTATTGTTTTCTCAAAACCAGCATTGTTCGCTCTTAATCCAGCTTATTCGGAAATTTCACTTATTGTTATAATTTTATCTTTTAAGTCATTTTTTCAAATACTGACAAATGTATTCTATGACGTTCTTTTAGGAATTGAAAGAGTAGATGCAGAAAAACGACCAAAATTTCGTGAATTAATTAATAGTAAATTATTCTTAATCCCAAACATCAAAATGATCCATTATGTAACATATACTATTGTATTATCAGTCTCAATTTTCTTTTTAACTCTACAAGAATTTTCTGTTATCGATACTGTTATTTGGTGGACTATAATTTCTCTTTCATTTCAAATCCCCTTTTTCTTATATTCTGTAATATTAGTAAGAAAATCTATCAAGTTTTCATTCCCAACGGAAAGGATTTTGAAATATGTAGGATCTACCATTGCCTTCATTTTTGTATTTTATTTGACATCTGATAAAATTATCGTATACCATGAGAGTATCTTTGATTTTTTACCCCTTTTAATGATTCAACTCTCAATATGTAGTGGAATTTACTTTATTCTAACATATTTGATTGATTGTAATACTAGAAGATTACTAAGAGCTATTGTTACTGAAATATTTAAGAAATAGAATTCAAATGGAGATGCATTATTCACTATTGTCACTAACAAGGAAAAAATTATTATGATTTCAGTTGAAATAGATTCTGAACCTGATTCAATGTGGAATAAAAGACTTCAAAATTCTGAAGAAGGTTCTATTTACCAAACAAAGGAATATGGATTAACTTTAAGTGAAGAACAAGAAACCCCTTTATTTCTAAAATTCTTAACTAGTAATGGAGAAATTGTTGGCCAAATACTGATCTCAACATATTCAAGGTTAACAAAAAAAGGAATATTGAAAAAATTTATTGGAAAAACTTTATTTCTAAATAAGCCTGTTTTCAGATGGACTTACGGTCCAATAATCTTTAATGATAATTTTAATTCAGAAATTATGCAAGCTCTCAACAATCTACTTCGTTCAAAAAAAGGATTGATTTATGGAACTATACATCCTTTCTCAAAACTGAATAATTCAACATTAAACTATTTTAAAAACCAATTATGGGGTACTTTTTTAATTGATCTTCGGAAAACTGAACAAGAATTATTCCAAAAAATTGAAAATCATAATGGAAAAAAGAACATCAAACGTTCTTTGGAAAGGGGTGTTGAAATAGAAGAAATTACTTATGATTCACTACATGAATATCATGATTTAATTAACAAAATGCGAGAATCAGACGGAAAACCAAAAACCGAATTTCATATTTTTCAAAACTGGTGGAAAGTGCTAAAACCTGCTGGTTATTCTGGATTCCTTGCAAAAAAAGATAATGTTGTTTTAGGGGGATTGTTATTTTCTTGTCTTAATGGATATATTATTGAGGGTGGTGTAGCACGTTCTCCTGTTGACACAAAAAATCATTACTATTCACAGGATCTTATAAAATGGAATATAATTAAATGGGGTGTGAAAAATAATATGAAATTTTATGATTTAGCCGGAATCAATCCAAATCCTTCAACAGAAAAAGAACAAGGTATTTTCAGATACAAGAAAAAATGGGGAGGACAACTGTTTAATTATTGGATGATAAAATGACTTATTTTGTAACTTTATTTTTCATGAAAAATTTTTTAACAAGGAATATATTTTTAGAGGTTAATTAATTTTTTAATAAATAGGAAACGAAATTGGTTACAAAAAATAAAATTCTTTTTTTTACTGATGTATGGTTTATTCATTTTGGCATCGCAAAATTTCTACAAAATTCTAATAAATATACATTATACTCAATCATCGATGTAGAAAATAAAGTAAAATCTTTTTTTGAAAAACAAAAATTAGTACACTATGACAAAGTATGGTATTATTTAGATAACATATTGTTGGATGGCAAAGAACCTGATCTTGGATATTTACAAAAATTTGAAAAAAAATATAATATCAATATTTGGAGTATTATTTACACTGATCGTGCTTTTTATCCAGATTATAATAACTTTTACAAATTTAATGAAACAGAAATTCTGACACTGATAGAACAAGAATGTAGATTTTATGAAAAAGTTTTAGATGAATTGAATCCAGACTTTCTTGCTTTAATGCAGACTGATACCCATTATAATCATCTATTATACAAAATGTGTCAAGCAAGAGGAACAAAAATCCTTATGATGGTACCAATTCGTTTTGGTAATAGAGTAGTCATTTCTCAGTATGATAATGCAGTTGATCTATTCGAAGATAACACACAAAGAGATGAAATGACAATGGAAGAAGTAGAAGCTTATCAAACAAAATATGATGTATTTCCAGTCTTAGAAGAATACATGAAAAGCCATTTTCAATTGCATAAATTTGCACGATATAAAACAATTATAAAATTTTTTGTTTCTCCAATAAGTGATAGTTTTAAATTAAGATATATTCACTTTGGCAAATCAAAATCGAAAGTTTTAGCAATTAAAATATTGAATCTCATAAGAAGAAAGCGTAGATCGTTTTTTATTAATAAAAATTTAGTACGAAAAATCGATGATAATGATTCATTCATTTACTTTCCATTACATTTTGAACCCGAAAGAGTTTTGTTAATTGAGGCATCATATTATAGCGAACAATTAACAATAATTAAAAACATTGCAAAATCATTACCTGTAGGATACAAGCTTTATGTAAAAGATCACCCAGGAATGGAAACAGTATCCTGGAGAGACAAATCATTCTATAATCAAATAAGAAATCTTCCAAATGTAAGGTTACTTCATCCATCAGTCAATCCAAAAGAAATTATAAAAAAATGTTCACTAGTAATAACAATTGCTGGCACAACTGGACAAGAAGCAGCTCTTCAGAAAAAACCAGTTATTGTTTTTACTGACCAAGTTTACAATCAATTACCTTCTGTTATAAAATTAAATAATATTGAGGAACTTCCTAATGCCATAAAAAATTGTTTAAATCAAGAAATCGATTCTCATCCCATAGGCAGATATGTGGATACAATTCATAAAAATTCTTTTGAATTTAATCTAGTCACTATTACTTCAGATTTTGCTTATAGATTTGGATTCAAAGGACCTGTTATGGATGCAGAAATATCTCAAGAAAACATAACTAAATTCTTTGATGATTATAAAGAAGATTTTGAGAGATTAGCATTCGAACATGAAAAAAAAATTGAAAAAATAAAAAAACTATCTAGTGATTTAAAGTAACAGGACGCTATTGCTCTATACAAGGAATTGTTGGGTAGGAAGGCAATGACTGAAAGCCATTAATTTCATGAAATTTTTATATATTTGTGGACAAATTCAAGTAAAAATTAGATGAAACTTGGATCAGATCGACGCTAAAATGTAATTTTTACAATGTTAGATGTAAAAATTACACAAAGATTTAATCTTTATCATAAATTATACAAATTTTTCTAGGTTTGTGGACAAATTGTCCATTAGCCTTTTATACTAACTTTAGAACAAAATTAGCAATAAC
>JAEHKV010000105.1 GCA_016838845.1 Nitrosopumilales archaeon
AGAGAAACAAAAGAGGAAATTGATCTTGAAATCAAACGAGAACAAATTACAGGACAATTAAACTCGGTGCATACACTAAATTCTGACTTCACAATTACCCCTTTTGTAGCTGTAGTTGATGACCTACCCACTCTAAAACAAAATTTTGAAGTAGAGTCTATCTTAAACATCCCAATTATTCCATTTTTAAAAACATTGGAAGATGATCCAGACACAAATCATAAATCAATTCAAGAAATGCATATTTTCAAATTCAATGAATACATTATCTGGGGCGCATCAGCTAGAATCTTAAAACAAATTGTAGATATTTTCAAAAATAATAAATTGATTTGATATTCAAATACAATTTTTCAGTTTTAATCTGAGGTTCATTTAAAAAGAGCTTGACCGGCCTCAATTTTTATGGCTGCACGTAAATCGTCCCCGAGGAAAATTCGACTCATAAAAAAACAAAAGCAAGCCTCAGCTGTTCCAGCGTGGATAATTCTTAGAACAAAAAGAGCAGTTAGAACAAACCCAAAAAGGAGGGCTTGGAGACAAACTGACGTGGAGGTAGGTTAGTTGTCACAAGAACTAGAAAGGGTTTACACAATTAACTTAGGCAAAGTTTTACTTTCTCCAAATAATCGACGCTCGAAAAGAGCAATAAACATGATTAGAGAATTTGCTCGACATCATATGAAAACTGAAGATGTTAAGATTGATGAAGAATTATCTCATCAAATATGGAAACGAGGAATTAGGCACCCTCCTAGAAAAATTAGAGTATTGATGACAAAAACAGATGAAGGCTTTGTGTTAATTTCACCATACGTTGAAGAAGAATTAGAAACTAAAGTTGAACCAAAAGAGAAATCAAAGAAAACTACTGCTAAAGAAAAGCTAGCAGAGGAACCAAAGAAAGCTTCTGCTAAAGAAGAGCCAGCAGAGAAACCAAAGAAAGCTCCTGCTAAAGAAGATCTAGTAGAGAAACCAAAGCTTGCCGATTTTGTAGACCCAAAGAAAAGTACACAACACTACATTGATAGATACAACAAAGAAAAAAAATACAAAGCTTGGTTTGACAAAAACTATCCAAACTTAACTATTGAAGAAGCTGTTGGATTGAAACCAACACAAACAAAAGAAAAACCCAAAAAAGCACCAGCTAAAGAAGAAAAACCAAAAAAGAAATCTGATTAAAAGTTATTTTATTCTAATTGATATAAATCAAAATTGCAGTTAATGCTGCATTCTGGATCATCCCAGTCAAGTTGATTTTCTTTTGGAATCATACCGAGAGGATCATACTTGTCAAATTTAGTTTCTCCTTGAACAGTTGAAAGCATTACTACTTTCGATTCTTTAGATGAAAT
>JAEHKV010000106.1 GCA_016838845.1 Nitrosopumilales archaeon
CCTACGGATTAAGAAAAGTAGAAGCAGGCTTGTTACGTGATGGATTCAAAAGAGAAGAAGTAGTTGTCGCACATCCTGATCATATTGAACAATTCATTGGACCTGAAACTGAAGTAGTTGGTACACACGAAATGGACCCATTAGGGATGGGGCCTGTCACTATGACATTTACATATGGCAGAAAACAAATCTCATATGACGAGTTTTACAGCGCAGAACTTCATCACAGAATTATTGCTGCAAAGAAAAAGAATGGTAGCCATGCCAAAGTAATATCTGGCGGATCAGGAACATGGCAGTATAATTATGATCCTGAAAAAATTCAAGATTATGGATTGTATGGAATTTTAGAAGGTGAGTTAGGAGGAATAGCACCTGAAATAGATGGCCATGCAGGTCGATTCTTTAATTATTTAATTCAAGGTGACTTTGAAAACATGGATCCATTCAGAAAAAGAAGCGACTTTAAAGTAAATATCAAAGAATTTGAAAGAAACGGCAAAAAACTTCATGCACGATTCATAAACTTTTGGGATAGACCAGACATGGAAGACATTCCTAACATTGTTGAACCAAGCATGCATGGCATGGTAGAAGTTATGCGAGGATGTGGACGTGGCTGCAAGTTTTGTGATGTAACTCTTAGAGCACTACGATACTATCCTCCAGAAAAAGTCAAAAAAGAGATTGAAGTTAACTTGAAAGCTGGAGAAACATCAGCTTGGATACACAGTGATGATATTTTCGTGTATGGAATGGATCCGAGAACAAGCAAAGGAATGGAACCCAACAGAGAAGCATTAGAGGAATTGTTTACAGTAATAATGTCTACTGGAGTCAAACATACAAATCCAACTCATGGAACTCTTGCAGGCGCAATTGCTGATGAAAAACTAATTCCAAATATTTCTAAAATTATTAAATCTGGTCCTGATAATATGATTGGAATTCAATGTGGACTTGAAACTGGAAGCTTGAGATTAATTGAAAAATATGCTGATAGAAAATTAGCTCCATATCAACCTGAAGAGTGGCACTGGGTTATCAAAGAATCAGTAAAAACCTTCAATGACAACTATTGGATCCCTGCATTTACTTTGATTATGGGCCTTGATAATGATGAAACACCTGAAGACTCATGGGACACAATTCGTATTATTAGTGAATTAGAACAAGAACAACCTGATTCTATGTTTACAGCTACTCCTCTCACCTTCGTCCCAATTGGACTACTTGAAAAATCTGACTTTTTTAATATTGGAACTGAAATGTCACCTGCACAATTAGGTGTGATGTACAAAACTTGGCAACACAACTTCAAGTATGGAATAAAGAAATTCATGACAAAGACTGGTGGCCG
>JAEHKV010000107.1 GCA_016838845.1 Nitrosopumilales archaeon
CAACAGAAACTGTTTGTACTGCGCTTGCAGAGTTTCCAGCAGCATCAGTGCTTGTCCATGTAATTATAGTATCACCAACTGAGTATGATTCAGGTGCGTCATTAGTTATTGAAGTTATACCAACAGAATCAGTTGCGATTGCAATACCAATTTCTGCAGTAGTTGAAACGCCAGTAGCCTCTACTCTAATACTATTAGGAGCTGTTACAACTGGAGAGATTGTGTCTACAACTGTGATAGTTTGAGAAGTTGTGGCAACGTTAGCATGTGTGTCTGTGGCTGTCCAGGTTACAATGGTTTCCCCAATTGGAAAAACATCAGGAGCATCATTATTTACAGAAGAAATACCAATTGTGTCAGAAACAGTTAGCTCACCTATAGCAACTAAAGATCCATTAGGTCCAGCTGCTTCTATTGTTATATCTTCAGTAGCAAGGATTTCTGGTATAGTAGAATCAACAACTGTGACAACTTGACCAGAACTTGCTGTATTCCCAGAAGTGTCTGAAACAGTCCACGTGACAGTGGTCATCCCTATTGGGAATGAGATTGGAGCATCGTTTGTTATAGAAGCTATATCGACCAAGTCATCAACTTGAGGCTGTCCTAAATCTACAAAATTCTCGTGTACGTCTATTGCTTCTATCAATATATCAGCAGAGGGGATGATTTGAGGATTAGTAGTATCTATAATCGATATGGTTTGCTCTGCTGTTGCAACATTTCCATAATTATCAACTACTATCCAGGTTACAATAGTTGTTCCAAATGGAAATGTTTCTAGTGCATCGTTTGAAACTGATGTGATCTCAGAAATATCTTCTACAATGATTTCGCCAAGACTCACTATATTGTCATCTAGTCCAGTTGCTTCGGAGGTAATATTTTTAGTAATATTAAGAGATGGGGCAGTGCTATCAATAACAGTAACTAGTTGTGAGGTAGATGCAACATTACCTGAATCATCTGTTGTAGTCCAGTTAACTATTGTATCTCCTATGGAGAAAACAGTTGGGGCATCATTTGCTAGAGCTACCTGTTGTATATCAGTGACAAATGGCAAACCAATATCAATAATATTACTACTTGTTGAAGTTGCTTCAAAAACTATATTCACTGGTGGAATTATTTCGGGAGCTGTTGTATCGATAATAGATACTTGTTGTTGTGCAATTATAGTATTTCCTGAAGCATCAGCTGCTATCCATGTAACTGTAGTATTGCCTAATCTAAAGAATTCTGGAGAATCGTTTGTAACAGATATTATCGCGCCGTTATCAATGACAGATGCCTCCCCTAGATAGACTTGGTTTTGATCAATAGATGTTGCTTCAACAATAATATCTCCAGGAACATAGATTTTTGGCTTAGATGTATCTAAGACTATTACTTTTTGAGTTGTACTGGCGGTGTTTCCAATAACATCAAAGGCTGTCCAAGTAACAATGGTTTCACCAATCGGAAAATAATCTGGAGAATCGTTAGTTATTGACATTATGCCAACTTGATCGGTAGCTGCTGGGGGCCTTAATTCAACAATATTCTGTGTTGGGCTTTTTGCTTCAATGGTAATGTCAGGGAGTTTTGAAATTTCTGGAGGAGTTGTATCGTTGACTGTGATTACTTGAGTAGCAATTGCCATATTTCCAGAGCCATCAATTGCAGTCCATATTACAGTGGTTATGCCTAAAGGAAACTCTAATGGAGCGTTGGATAGGAGTGACTGAATACCACTTTCATCAGTTGCCAAGGCTTGACCAATTGAAACAGGTGTAAGTCCTCCAGTTGCTTCAATAATCACATCTAGAGGGGGTATGATTGTTGGTCTCGTGAAATCACCAGGAATGGGGGTTAGTTCTATTGTAGATTCCTCAACAGTTTCTGTTGTTGATACCACCGGTTGTGGTTCATCAATAGTCATTGGTGTTCCAAATTTTTGAATTCGTTGTCCGTTTGAGTCTACTACATACAAATTTGCATATTGATCCAATGCAACATCTTTTGGAATTTTAAATTGTCCTGCTTGAATTCCAGTACTACCAAAAACACTTAGTGTAAGACCGTCTGAAGCTAATCTTAGCACTCTATTATTGTAACCATCTGCAGCATAGAGATTTCCTTCTGGATCAATTTGAAGGCCTTGTGCTCTAAGTGGAAAACCTGCAACGTTTGGCCCAAAAGTTGTTATGAAGTTACCAAAAGAATCAAATTTCTTTATTTTGTTTGCACTAGGATCAGAAACATAAATATTCTTTCCAGAGTCAGTTGTAATTCCAATTGGAGAAATGAATTTATCATCTGCAGTGCCACTTTGTCCAAATTCTCTAAGGAATTCTCCGTCAGACGTAAATTGTTGAATTCTGAAGTTGCCTGTATCTACAACTAAGACAGTTCCATTATTGTTTACAGTGATGCCATTTGGTAAAAGAAATTCTCCTGGACCATCACCTTGTTTTCCCCATTGTGTTACAAAGTTTCCGTCAGTATCAAATTTTTGAATTTTATTTAATTGACTGTCAACCACGAAAACATGGTTTTCACTTATTGCAATACCAGTTGGAGAAATGAACTGTCCTGCGCCAGTTCCACTACTTCCCCAAGCATTCAAAAATGTTCCATCACTATCAAATTTTTGTACTCGTTTATTTCCTAAATCAGTGACATACACATTTCCATTTGAGTCAATTGCTAAGTTTTGTGGATTGTAAAATGAGCCATTAGAATATCCAGTTGTACCCCATGTGATTAAGAATGGATGGCTCAAAGTTGCAGCCGTTGAAATATTGATCGAGCCAGTAAATAGTATCACTAGTATCACTAGTACCACTAGGGTCAATATTGCCTTCATCAAGGCCAGATTTCAATTTTAGAACAAGATCTCACAAGTGAGTAATTGTTGTAATTTTTGTCAATTTTGGGTAAATTAGAAAGGTTTGTTCACTTCACGAGTAAAGACATAGCTGGCCAAGGCTACCGTTGCTATGACGAATACCAATATTACTCCAATACCGAGTAACAAAGAAACCCCTTCTGTGTTACCTGTCATCATACCACGGATCAAGATTACTGCATAAGTTACAGGGTTTAGCCTAGCTGCAAATGCAAGCCATTCTGGTAAAAGTTCCAATGGAAATAATGCAGGACTCAACATAAACAGTGGCATGCCAAGAAAATTGATTACACCCCAAAATGTTTCCTGAGACTTTGCAGCTGCAGCTACTGTCACAGAAATTCCAGAAAACCCAAGCGAAAATAAAATTATAATTAGCATGATGGGAGCAATCATGAGAAAGTTAGAAAAATCTACACCAATTAGAAAAGCAATTCCTAGAATCAAGCTGCCTTGAAAAGCAGCTATTAATGAAATTGCAAGCATTTTACCAAGAGCGATTGATGATCTTGAGATTGGTGAAGTTAATGCTTTATTCATAAAACCATATCTTCGATCCCATAAAGTATTAGCTGCACCAAAAATACTTGTAAAGATTGCAGTAAGAACTACAATTCCTGGTGCCATAAATTCAATGTATTCCCCTTCAAATCCTACTGATTGAATTAATGGTTGAGTTCCTGCAAAGGTACTACCAATTACTAGAATCCAAACTGCAGGTTGCACAAATCTAATTATTACTCCAGTTCGTGATTTTTTATAACGTTTCATCTCTCTCCAGAAAATTGTATAAGTATCAGAGAAAATCAATCTCTCCACCTCCTCATTTTTGCATATTGGATTTTTTGATTATATTTTGCATTTTCATCACGCAGTTCATGACCTGTATATGAGATAAAGACATCATCAAGAGTGGGTTGTGTTAAAGAAATTGAATTAATTTTAATTTGTAAATTAGATGTAATTTGAAAAATCATTGGAATTAATTCCGTCCCTTTAGAAGCAAAGACCGTTACTTGATCATCTTTTGTGGTGATGTCCTTTACAAGTTGAATTGCTTTTAATTCTGATAACAAATCAGTTTTACTTACATTTTCTGAAATTTTGAAGGTGATAATTTCGTTTCCTAACTTATCCTTCAGGGCTTGCGGTGAATCTATTACCTGAATTTTTCCATAATCAATGATTCCAACCCTATCACAAAGTTTGTCTGCTTCCTCCATATAGTGAGTAGATACAAAAATTGTCATGTTGAATTCCTTGTGGATTTTTTTTATATAGTCCCAAATCTTTCGTCTTGTTTGGATGTCAAGGCCTACAGTTGGTTCATCTAGGAACAGAACTTTGGGTCTATGTAGCAAACCTCCTGCCAAGTCTAGTCGTTTTCTCATACCGCCTGAGTAAGTGTCAACAGTTTCGTTTTGTACTCCAACTAGTTCGATTAAATCCAAAATTTGATCAATTCTTTTATCAATTAGATTACTTGGAATGTGATTCAATCTTCCCCCAAGAATCAAATTCTCTCTTCCAGTGAGATATTCATCCACAGCAATTTCTTGTTGAACATATCCTATGTTTTCTCGTACCTTTTTTGCTTGACTTACAACGTCAAAACCGGCTACCAAAGCTCTACCTGATGTTGGTTTCAGAAGAGTTGTAAGTATCATCATTGTGGTAC
>JAEHKV010000108.1 GCA_016838845.1 Nitrosopumilales archaeon
AAGATTATCTTATTGAAGGAGTACAATTTCATCCAGAGTCTATAATGACAGAAGATGGGAAAAAAATCCTTGCTAACTTTGTAAAAGAGGTTAAAGAAAGATGATATCTGAACTAATTTCAAAATTAGAAAACAAAGAAGATTTGAGCTATGATGAGATGAGTGATGTGATGTCTAACATTCTCGGTGGAAGTACTAATGATCAACAAAATACAGACTTTCTTTCAAATCTGGCGGATAAAGGAGAAACAGATGATGAACTCCTGGGGATGCTAGACAAAATGCAAGAATTTAGTCTCAAAATTACGCCTAAAAACAAAGGAACTATAATTGATGTGTGTGGAACGGGCGGAGACCAGATTCAAACATTTAATGTTTCTACCACTGCAGCATTTGTCATAGTAGCTGCAGGTGGAATTGTTGCAAAGCATGGAAATCGTTCTAGTAAAGGAATTTCAGGTAGCGCAGATATTTTTGAATACTTTGGTTACGATCTAAATCAAGAACCAGAAAAAATTACAGCCATATTGGAAAAATTTAACATTTGTTTTATGTTTGCACAAAAATTTCATCCAGCAATGAAAAATGTTGTTACAGCAAGGAAACAAATCAAAAAAAGAACAGCATTCAATCTTTTGGGTCCACTATCTAATCCAGCTGGCGTAAAAAATCAGTTGATAGGTGTATTCTCACATGAATATTTAGATAGATTGCCATTAATTCTCAAAAGAAAGGGAGCTGAGAACATCATGACAGTTCGTTCCGATGATGGAATGGATGAATTTTCAACTAGCTCTGTTAATCGAGTTTGTGTTTTACGTGATGACAAAGTTCTTACAAATGCAATAGATCCTGAAATTCTTGGGCTGCATAAATCATCACTTAAAGATATACAAATTAAAACGAAGGAACAAGCAATAACGTCCTTTGTTGGAGTATTGAATAATACAGCTAACCAAGCGATGATTGAAACAACAGCACTTAATGCTGCAGCTGGACTAATTGTTGGAGATGTTGTAAAAAACTTTGATGAGGGGGTTGAACTTGCATTAAATACAATTCAAGATGGTAAGGCATTCAAACTGTTGGAAGAGTTTGTGAAAGAATCAGGAAACATATCAAAACTAAAAGGGGTTACATAATTGGATCACATTCTAAAAAAATTAGTAAATAATTCTCAAGCTGCAATTGATGATGGCACGTATGAAATAACAAATCAAATGCAAAAGTCAAATCACGATTTGATACATTTGATCAAAACATATTCCCATGCGCCCCTAATTACCGAAGTAAAGTTTGCATCACCATCATTAGGTAAAATTCGAACGATTACTGACCCTGTCAGTATCGCAAAATCAATGATTTCAGGAGGTGCTCAAGCTTTATCTGTTCTCACACAACCAAATCTATTTCATGGCTCTCCAGATTACTTCATCAAAGTGAGAGGGGTAGTTGATGTACCAATGCTCATGAAAGATATTATGATTGACAAAGTTCAGATTGATGCAGGAGCAAAAATTGGAGCAGATTACATGTTACTGATACAATCATTATTTGATCAAGGATATCTTAAAGAGATTGATGAGTTTGTGGATTATGGTCATAAGAAAGGACTGCAAATTCTGATTGAGGTTCATACAAAACAAGAATTCCAAAATGCTCTTCAAACAAAAGCTGATTTAATTGGGATAAACAATCGTAATCTCAACACCTTAGAAATTGATCTAAAAACTACTGAGAACATTCTAGATGGAGTGGAAAAATCAAGACCAATTCTATCAGAAAGTGGTATAGAAACGCCTGGAGATATTCAATATCTAAAAAAGTGTGGCGCTGATGCATTTTTGGTTGGTTCTAGTATAATGAAAAGTGATAATATTACAGAAATGGTCAGAGGATTGGTGAATGCATATTGAAGTATCCTAAAGATGGACGGTTTGGAGAGTTTGGTGGGAGATATATTCCTGAAACTCTTGTTCCAGCAGTTGAAGAGTTAGAGGAGAGTTATCTTAAATTCAAAAATGATAAAAATTTCAAAAAGGAATTAGATTACTATTTACGTGAATATGCTGGTAGGCCAACGCCATTATACTTTGCAAAAAATCTAACACAAAAAATTGGTGGTGCTAAAATCTATCTAAAACGTGAAGATTTGCTTCATGGCGGTGCTCATAAAATCAACAATACGCTTGGCCAAGCTTTGCTTGCAAAAAAAATGAAAAAGAAGAGAATCATTGCAGAAACTGGTGCGGGTCAGCATGGTGTTGCAACTGCAATGGCATGTGCTGCACTTGGTCTAAAAACTGAGGTGTACATGGGCTACAAAGACACCATACGGCAAAAGCTTAATGTCTTTAGAATGAATTTGTTAGGCTGTAAAGTATATACAGTAAAATCAGGTTCTCAGACCCTAAAGGATGCGATAAACGAGGCTATTCGTGACTGGATTACTAATGTGAAAACCACATACTATTTGCTCGGTTCAGCAGTTGGGCCCCATCCGTATCCTGTAATGGTTCGAGATTTTCAAAGCATTATTGGTAAGGAAATCAAACAACAAATGAAAAGGATCCCAGATACTGTAATTGCTTGTGTTGGTGGAGGGTCTAATGCAATTGGAACTTTTTATCCACTAATGGATACTGATACAGAAATGATTGGTGTTGAAGCTGCAGGTCAAGGACTAAAATCAGGTTATCATTCTGCAACATTATCAGCTGGAAGCAAAGGCGTACTACATGGTATGATGACATATCTCCTCCAAGACAAAGAAGGACAAATCAAAGAGACGCATAGTATATCAGCTGGTCTTGACTATCCAGGGGTTGGTCCTGAACATTCTTATCTCAAAGATGAGAAACGTGTGAAATACCATAGTGCGACAGATGCTGAAGTTATTGATGCGTTTCTGATGTTAACTAGAACTGAAGGAATTTTGCCTGCACTAGAATCAGCTCATGCAATAGCTGAAGCAATTAAAGTAGCAAAGAAAATGAAAAAATCTGAATCAATTGTTGTTACATTATCAGGTCGAGGAGACAAGGACGTCGAAGTAGTACAGGATTATCTGGAAAAAAATGTCAAGAATAGATAAAAAATTTAAAGAACTATCGTCGAAAAACGAAAAAGCGTTGATTGCCTATATCATGGCAGGTTATCCAAATGAAAAGGCAACATTATCTTCCGTGAGAGGCTTGATCAAAGGAGGAGTTGACATAATAGAATTAGGATTTCCATTTTCTGATCCTATAGCTGATGGCCCAGTCATACAAAATGCTAGTACAAGATCATTAGCTGGAGGAATTAAAATTGATAGATTCTTTAAACTTGTAAAAAGAATTAGAAAGGAAACGGACATTCCACTTGTCTTGATGACATATACCAATATTCTATATCATAAAGGATATTCAAAATTCATTTCTGGAGCTAAAAAAGCTGGAATTGATGGTTTCATCCTACCAGATATGTCAATTGAAGAATCAGCTAATTATCTTAAGGCTGCTAAAACCAAAAAGGAGGATACAATATTTCTAATATCTCCAAATACGAGTAAAAAAAGAATTCAGAAAATTGCTAAAGCGAGTTCAGGTTTTTTGTATTTAGTTGCAATTTATGGTACAACAGGCATGAAAACTGGGATCAAAAACTATACTGTAAAGGCAATACGAGATGTCAAAAAATTAGTCAACGGAAAGATTCCGGTTGGAGTAGGATTTGGCATATCATCCCCACAAGATGTGAAAAAATATGTCAAAATTGGAGCAGATGCAGTGATTGTAGGCAGTGCATTTTTGAGGCTAATTGAAAAGACTCCCTCGAACAAATTAGAACTAAAAATTTCTTCTTTTGCAAAAAGTTTGAAGCGACAAACTAGAGTTAGCTAATTCTTTCTAAAGAAATAAAAACGGGATGCTCATTTCACATATGTGCAGACAAAGTTTATTTTTGTTACAGGCGGTGTGATGTCTGGCCTTGGCAAAGGCGTTATGACTTCCTCGATTGCAAAATTATTACAATTATCAAATCAAAAAGTTTCTTGTGTAAAAATTGATCCATATCTCAACTATGATGCAGGAACTATGAATCCAGTAACACATGGTGAAGTCTTTGTCACTGAAGATGGCGGTGAATGTGATATGGATATTGGAAACTATGAAAGATTTCTAAATCAAAACATTCCAAG
>JAEHKV010000109.1 GCA_016838845.1 Nitrosopumilales archaeon
CAAAGATTCGTTTTGTTATTCGTGGAAATTTATTTCGTGATAAAATTCCGATGGCAAATATTACAATAATAGAGGGGATAATCACTATATCCCTGTATGTTGCATATGGCATTAGATCTAAAGGTCCAAAAATTACTAAGCCTGCTGAAGCTCCACTAAGAATAATTATGATAATGGCAAGTCCAAGTTCTGCCTTTGTTTTTTGAAGAATGTTAGACATGTGTAATAATTAGAATCGAGTTATTTGATTTTATCTTAGGTACAAGTTGAAAATCGAGCATTTTGGCATCCTGCGATATTGCAATTTGTTCCTTCTACTCGATGACATTTCCTGCAAGTAAGACAACTACAACTGTCTTCTCTCATGGTTCCTTCATGGCAAAATGGGCATTCAAGTTCGCTAGATATTTTCATACCTAGCAACAAGTAAATTTGAGTTAAAAGGGATTATCCAAATTACTTCCAATTTACAATTCGTATCAAATGTAATTCAGAATAAAAAAGAAAAATTGAGCTAACCCTGTTTATTTCGTTTATGAGTAATTATTATCGCTTCGTCAAATTTCACATTAGGTATCCACATTTCATTTCCGTTATTTAATTCGATGATGGTTTTTGTTAAATGAATCTCTTTGATTACGCCTACTTTATTATCAATTTCTATAATATCTCCTAAATTAACTCGTGGACCTAAGTATATGCTTAAACCTGCAGCGGCATTTTTTAGTTTATTTTGGAAGGTTATACCCAACACCACTAAACCTACACCAATAGAAGCAATTGTTTCGAACGCATACGTAAGTAATCCGAATGAAGTTGACAAATACACTAGTTCACCAGCTATTGCTAATAAACAAACAACTACTACGATTTTGTGTGATCCAGTAAGTTCCTTGAACTTTACACGGTCAACGAGTTTGACTATTGCCATGATTGCAACGGTAATTACTATGGAAATTACAGCAAAGATAATTTGCGACATTAGAAATCGAATTCTTTTATTTGATCAGTAATTAGAATCATTCCTCCTCATGCCACACCACTATACAAAGAAGCCTATCATTCAAATCTCAAAATTATTTAGCGAAATTGGAACGGATTCGTTAACAGTTCGTATCAAATTTCCATACTGCTTTCAATCTTCATCATTATATTAGGAATAAAATTTGTCTCTAACATCACATATTTTTTCCACAATATCCTCTATTGCAACATTAAGTTCTGTGCTAACTAGAATTAATCCAGCTTTACCTACAGAAATTGTAAAACGAAACACTTTACCATATTTTGCCATGGCAAAAAGAGGTGCCCCTATCTTAGGGGCCATTTTTTTACGACCTGCCCATCTGTATTGACATTGCACCATAGAATTTTCTGTTTCATCTGGCGTAAGATAAGATTGTTTTCCTTCTTTCATTTGATGGAAAAAATTACCACCATCATAAATTGAAACGAATCTAATTTTGTCATCTATTTTCAAAATCTTCTGACAAAATTCTTCACGATTCACATCCTATTTAGTTTAAAGAAGAATAAATTATTTTGATTTTTAACTATTTCATTACTAAAATCTTTCCCATTAACAGTTCGTATCAAATGTTAATTTGAAAAAAATCTAATATTTCCACAATCTCTGCATATGATAGTTTTTTCATTTTTGACAGTTTTGGTACCCCCACAATCAAGACATATTCGAATTTCAGAATCAACTGTTTTCGTTAATGCCTGAATTAAAGAATTTAGAGTAAACAAGCGCCAGGGCCTCGGTTTCGTTACATCAGTAAAAAATTTAGTTTATAAAACTTTTCATCTACAGTTCGCATCAAATGTTAATAAAAAATGAGGAGGTTCTAGCGTCTTCGCCTTCTAGAACCTTTTTTTGCAGCTGCATTTCTTTTTCTTGTACGAACACCTTTTCGGGCAGCAACACGTCGTTGTGCTTTTGTTTGTGCCATGATTAGAATAAAAGGTGCTTGACAATATGTGGTACAAGTCAGCTATTATTAGCTGCTTTTTCTTGTTTTTGATTCGTATCAAATGTTAATTTTAAGAATTTTCAAACTGTGGATAAGGCTTAAAGCAGTTAGATTGTATTACAAAGTGTCTAAGTGAATCACAGAGTCTTCATACTGTTTTAACTTGTGGTTCATTCAGGCAACTAAGTGAGGATTACAAGGCACCCTCACTTAGATTTTAGAATTTTTAGGATTAACAGTTCGTATCAAATGTTAACTAAGAATTTTCAGGATTAAGCAGTTCGTATCAAGTGTGAAAAACAAATTTGAGGGAATCTTTGATTTTGATCAATGATGGAAGTGATTCATCATAAGGTTTTGTTCTTTCTAAAAGATCTGCAATCTCATTGTAAGATTTCCTGTGACCATCATTAAGATGGATAATCAAACTAATAAAATCTGAACGTGCATTACAAATTGGGCATCTAACTTTTGGCAGTTTTTTAATACCTAATCTTTCAAGGATTTTTTTTGATTTAATGCCAAAAAGAATATTCCATACTCTTTCATCATAATGATGATAAATGGTTCCTAAAGCACAGAACTGCCATTTTCGTTCAAAGATGCTATAATGACACAATGCCATTTTGCATTGAGAATCATTTGATTCTCGAAGAATTTCTGGGATTTCACCGTAAAGTGTAATTTCTTTTTGTTCCATATTTTTCTGACACATATCTGCTATTTAACAATCTAATTTACAGCTCGTATCAAATGTTAACGAATCTTTTCAAGTTTATCTAATCGTTTCTCAATTCAGGCAGACAAATTATAAGATGTTTGCTTGTAGGATAACAAGTGGAGCTAAATATTGGTCAATATCTTGTCCCAATATTGATAATTAGTGCAGTTGGAATTTTGGTGGGTACAAGGATGTGGATCCTATTTAAAAAATAAGAATTAAGAATTTTCAGGATTAAGATCCGATTTAACTAAAATGTCTTCGTAAGTTAATTATGACTCTTCTAGACAGTACCAGAGCCAATGTTATTGTAATATTTTTTGGAATAATTATCATAATAATAGCTCTTCTAAAGTTTGGTTAGTGTTTTAGAATTTTCAGGATTAACAGTTCGTATCAAATGTAAATTTTAAGAATTTTCAGGATTAAACAGCTTATTTACTTACCAAAACTTCATCTAGTTACGTTTTGTATATTGGTTCTAACTTGGGTATTCGTTCTTAAACTATAATACCATATTCTTCTTAATGTCACAAATTAAACAAGTAGGAAATAACAATGAGCATGAATCATCAAGTGAGAAATTAAAAAATTATCTCACCCCCATCGGTACATATGCTGATCTTCTGTCTCAGGAAAAGTATGGGAAACTTTTAGAACCTCAAAAAGAAAAAATTGAATTAATAAAGGAACAAATAAAAAAAATTACAAACTATTTAGAGACAATAAAAAATGAAGGTATTTCACAACCAGAACCAGCTATGATCAATTATCAAGAGGGTGAACTAAAGTTAAACGTACTAAAAAATGAACTAAGAGAAATGCTTACTCAAGCTACATTGCTAAAAGAGGAAAGAGGTTTCAATTCAGGAATGGAAAAAATGCATCTGAAATATGACATAAACACGTTCTCGAAAGAAATCACTAAAATCCAAAAAAAGTCATTAAAGACCCTTATTGTCCACAACAACAAAAACCTCTGTAAAATCTTTGAGACCTATTTGATAAGGGAAGGACATGATTCCATTTGTGCCTTTGACGGTAGAAATGCATTACCTTTGATTGAAAACGAAAAATTTGATGCCGTGTTGCTTGCCTTAACGACGTCAGACTTTAGCGGAAATGACATCATTGATGCTCTAGAGAAAAAGGGAAAATTAAAGGAAAACAATATTGTCGTGCTATCATCAATTCATCTTTCTCAATCAGAAATTGAGGATTTGTTAGAGAGAGGGGTGTATTCGTATTTGAGACTGCCCGTGAAACCGGACGTACTAGTTAAAATTTTAGAAACAATATGATTGGCTTCTGATCCTGATAAGTTTAAAAAATTACTACGTGAATTCAAAGACGAAGATTAGTTTGCCTCTGTCTGATACAACATTAATGCGACTTATTGGAAATGTCGAAAATTCATTAGAAAAATTTGTTTTAGAACATAGATCAAAAAGCAAGAATTGGGTAGGTATGGAAAGTCTACTTGTTACTCAATATCAATCACGTTTAGATGGTGTGCTTGGATCTAAAGCATATACTAGATTAATTGATTTAGAATCTGAACAAAAAGTGTTAGTCTCTGAAAGAATAAGGAACTTTTTAGCTATTGCAAAAGAAGAGTATGATAAGAATTAAGAATTTTCAGGATTAACAGTTCGTATCAAATGTAAATTATTCTATCCCTGCTTCCTCAAAATAAACTGGATCAAGGCCTCTTTGGGATATTCTATTCCATGTTCATCACAGGAATGCTTTCCATATTCTTCTATTACCTTTCCAATATCGTCTCCTTCGGCAATAAAATCACAATCAAAACCATAATCTCGGCAGATAAATTTTGCCATAATAATGATATTGTAGAATGTAAATAACTATTTTTCTAAATTACATCAAATTCCTCAATCTAAGAATTAAGAATTTAAATTCTAAGTGAGGTTGTGAATTCGTGACAAGTAAATATTATGCCTTAAGGCCCTCACTTAGTTGTCTAGAGTGAACCACACTTCTTACTAGGGAAATATCCAATTGCGTGATTCACGCAGACATTTTGTAATGATAACAGTTTGATTTAAGATTTTTAAAAACATAAGCCTAGGCATGATATGACTTGAAATATGATTCTAACGTAGTTATGATATGGCAATAGCTTATGTTTTAGTTAGTTGTGATTTGGGATTTGATGCAGAAATAGTTCATGAGATAAAACAGGTTGAGGATGTAAAGGAAGTCCAGGGAGTTTTTGGTGCCTATGATATTCTTGTAAAGCTTGAGTCAGCTAATGCAGAAATTCTAAAGGATACAATTATCTGGAAAATTAGAAAATTAAACAGGGTAAGATCAACGCTAACGCTAATGACAGCAGAGGCTTATGAGTAAGTGTTAATCTTTGAGTGTGTCTAATTACAAAACACATGATCTTAGCACGGATGAGATAATCCTTCCTATACAATGGCAGTTTCCAAACTGTAGAAAATATACAAAATGTTGTTATGATGATAAAGAGTTCTGGAATAACTTAC
>JAEHKV010000110.1 GCA_016838845.1 Nitrosopumilales archaeon
AACAAACCAACCTTTTCGTTCATCTTTTACTCTTATTCCGGTGATTAGAGATTTTCCAAATAAATCATAGAGAACCTTTCTAACCATGTTAATTCTCAATCCAGTAGAACTAGCAATTTCTTCATCTGTCGCATCTTCAGCTTTGAGAAGAGAGCGTGCAACTTTGAGATATTCATCGCCACCAATCATGGCAGAAATTTTCACAAAAGGATCCTCGTATTTGTCAATCAACGTTTGTCCCTGCCTATGTAGTATTATTAATCCCTTGTCTTATTCATAACTACATCTTTGCCTTGTTTTGTAGGAATAATCTTTCTCTCTGCATTTTCGTAAGAAAACGAAAACTGCTTTCCTTTCATTATTCTATCTAACAAAACAGCTAATGCACTAACCTCGGAATGGGGTTGGTTACCAATTGCTACGTTGTAATCAGCTAAATCATAAACTTGTCTAGGAACCTTTTCAGCACCTACAACAATTAACAAATCGTTTTCTTTTTCTAATGATGAAGCAACATCATTTACATTCTCACCATACATTGTGAGATGGACAATTTTAGCAGACTCCTTTTTTCTCTTTTTCATTAATTGCATCCAGTTATCAATAAAAGAAATTTCAAAGTTACTACCCCAAGTGTTGTTAATCTGTTCTAAAGTATTTTTTATCTTAGGATTCACTTCATTCATGTAAATTTTTCTTGCACCAAAAGCTCGTGCAACCAAAGCTACATGAGTTGTTACCCGATCATCTCTCACTAAACGTTGACCTATTCTAAGAACTTCAATTTCCATAGATTTTTTCGGGCTCCCCCTTTAGTGTTTTTTTAATTAATTTTGGTTTTTGCAAAGATTCCAATATGTTTTTGATCAACTCTTTAAGCTGCTTTGTGTTTTGTCCTGTTTTTGCAGACACAGAAACCCACCTTTTGCCCTCGTTTAATCCTAAATATTCAGCCTTTTCTAAAATTTTTTTTTGCTGAATAAGATCTGCTTTGTTTAAAGCAAAAATTACCTTATCAGGATCTACCCCAATTTCATTCAGAGTTTTTTTACAACTATTGAATTTCTTTTTAAGATCAAATCGTGGATCACTAACGTCAATTACCACAATAATAATATCTGAATACAGCAATTCTTCTAGAGTTGATTTGAAGGCTTCAATTATGTATGCAGGAAGTTTGCTGATAAAACCAACAGTATCTGAAATTAGGAATACTTTCTGGTTTA
>JAEHKV010000111.1 GCA_016838845.1 Nitrosopumilales archaeon
GAAACAAGGCGTTTTTTTGCTCTAAGATTTACTACCACTTGCTGACACCCGTGCATTAAACACTTTGAATTTATTTTCTATTGCTTTAATCACAATATCTTTTCGTTTTTTTGTACCAACACTATGAGCAATTCTAACACCGTCAGTTTTTGGATTTAATTTTTGCAAGTCATTTACATTAGAAACTAAATTATCTGTATAACCAGATGGATGTAAACCTCTAACACTTTTTGGACTACGAAATCCAATTTTTACAATTCCTGGCCTTCCTCGACTTTTCTGTTTTCTTTGATGATTGTCTACCCCTTTTGGCTTTCTCCAAGTAGTTTCTAATCTTTTGTAACGCCAACTTTCAGGCCTTATAAAATCAGGTCTGTGTGCAGCAATTTTTGCTCTCAATTCTAATTTTTCTTTATTGATTGGCATGAAAATCAATCTCGAATTTTTAAATAAATAGGTTCCTGAAGTTCCCAATAAATTTACCAAAGAAAGAGATAATAAGGAATTTTTATTCGATTGGCTTATTCATCTTGGTGAATGTAAGTGACTGAAAATAATAAGATCGGAATCACTACTAAATTTGCTGACCAACTTAAGGAGTTTGGAATCAACCCCTCTCAAGTTTATCGAAATCAGAGTGTACAGCAGCTTGTAGACTTTGCAGTGAAAAAAAACGAAGGCTTAGTTACCGCAACCAATTCACTTTCTGTTAAGACTGGTAAGTATACTGGAAGATCTCCTGACGACAGATACATCGTCTATGATGATAACACTCACGATTCCGTGCATTGGGGAGATATTAACTATCAATTCCCAGTAGGAAAATTTGATAAAATTTTTGAAAAGATGAAAAAGTTCATTGAAGGCAAAGAGATTTTTGTTTTTGATGGTTTTGTTGGAGCAGACAAGGAAAACAGATTACCTATTAGAGTCATAAATGATCATGCTTGGCAAAATCTCTTTGCAAGGCAGTTGTTTATCCGGCCTTCTGCAGCAGAGTTAGAATCTCACGAACCCGAATTTACTGTGGTATGCATTAATGATTTTGAAGCAATTCCAGAAGTTGATGGAACAAACTCTAATATTTTCATTCTAATTGATCTAAGTAAAAAAATTGTGTTAATTGGTGGAACGAGCTATGCAGGAGAAATGAAAAAATCAATTTTCACTGTGATGAATTACATACTTCCTCCTAAAGGAGTTTTTCCAATGCACTGCTCTGCAAATATTGGCAAAGATGGTGACACAGCTTTATTCTTTGGATTATCCGGTACTGGTAAAACAAGCTTATCGGCTGATCCCAACAGAATGTTGATTGGTGATGATGAACATGGTTGGTCTGATGGAGGGGTGTTTAATTTTGAAGGAGGATGCTATGCAAAATGCATTAATCTTAGTGAGGATGCCGAACCACAAATTTGGAATGCCATCAAATCAGGAGCAGTTTTAGAAAATGTTGTTATTGACAAAGAAACTCTAAAACCAGATTTTAATGACAATCGCCTCACAGAAAATACCCGCGCAGCATATCCTCTTGAGTATATCCCAAGAGCTGTAATCCCGAGTATGGGTGGACATCCTAAGGTCATTGTGTTTCTAACTGCAGATGCACTTGGAGTCTTGCCACCTGTTTCTCGATTGACAAAGGAAGGCGCAATGTTTCATTTCATGTCAGGATATACCAGTAAACTAGCTGGAACTGAAAGAGGAATTAAAGAACCAAAGGCAGTATTCTCTAAATGTTTTGGGGCGCCATTCATGCCAAGACTTGCTTCTGTTTATGCTAAAATGTTGGGTGACAAAATTAAGAAACATAATACCGTTGTTTATCTGATTAATACCGGCTGGTCTGGTGGCCCTTATGGTGTGGGAAAACGAATTGCAATAAAGTACAGCAGGGCGATGGTAACTGCTGCATTGACTGGCTCTCTTGATATTGTAAAATACAGGCATGACGATTTATTCAATCTTGACATTCCCACTGAATGCCCAGACGTTCCATCGGAAATTTTAGATCCAAAAAATACATGGATTGATAAAGACTCGTATGATCTCTCTGCAAAAAAATTATCACAAATGTTTGTAGACAATTTTAGAAAATTCAAAGACGTTTCCCCAGAAATTAAAAACGCTGGTCCTACACTAAAAATTTAGTTTCTTAATCTCAATCCTACAAGAGAAATTATTACTCCAACAACTAAAACAATTATTATTGGCCTAGCAGGAATGTCTAAAAATTTACTAAAATCAAAATTGGCTTTTGATACTGTTTGGACATTCACTACTTCATAGGCATCAAATGTTGTACCATTTGAATCAATCTTTGCTATCACCCAATGTTCTCCACTATAGGTTACAGAGATTGAAGAATCCTTTTTTGGAGTTACTGATGTGGTGTCAGTTTTTCCAGAATCTTTGTTGATTACTGAGATTTTTGCATAGGACCAACCATTAGGATGAGAAATTTCAAAATTTAATTTTCCTTCTTCTTCAAAAACATTAATCGCTCCTTGTGTTTTATGGACTAAAATTGGTACATGATATTCTGTATTATCAGATTCTACAACAAATGCGCCTTGATACTCTCCAAACACATCTTCTGGAATAGAAATAGTCACTTCAAGAAATTCATCCTTCTGTTCAAAATCAAAATTTACAATTTCAGGCCCAACAAATTTTACCTTGACATCATGAAGATTTCCATCAATTGGCACAAGTTCTAACATTTCACTTTGAGTTTGTTTCTCCGATGAAAGGTTGAACACCAAGGAAGGTGGTAAAATTATGAGATTTGCATTAAAGGCTCTTGTCACATTTAACCTTCCAGATCCTGCTGCCTCGAGTGGAAATTTATTTCCATATGGGTCTTCCACAAAATCCGTGGTTGTGACAAGTATGGATTTGATCTCATTTGGTTTTAATTCTGGGTTTTTTTGCAACAACAAGGCTGCTGCCCCTGTAACATGAGGTGCAGCAAAGCTAGTCCCACTAGTGAAATTGTATCTTCCCTCAGTTAGTGTGGTATTGATAAAAGCACCTGGAGCTACAAGATCAGGTTTAATGTAAAATGATGAAACAGGCCCTCGAGAACTAAAATATGCAACAAAATCAGGATTATAAAATACATTGATCACACCTTTAGTTTTATTTTGCACAAGTTCTTTCAAAAACATCCCATCCTCTTTTGAAATTGACAATGCAGGAATTCTAGGCTGATAATCAGTATCAATAAACTCGTGGATTAGTTCACCAAAAAAAATTCCGGGCTCATTATTATAAACAATAATTGCTTTTCCTCCAACATTTGCAATATTGTATTCTTTGTCAGAAAAAAATACAATCTCTCCTTCTATATCACTGCCTCTTTCCACCAATACCATTGAATCTGTATAACTTCCAATAAGATCTGACTCTCTACCAAATTTTCCAAAAACAATTTCAGCAGTTATTGGCTCCGCTAATTGCTTTGTACCAATCATGGGCAATACTTGAAATTGTTTTCCTTCAACCTCTAGGGTGGCTACAAGACTAGCTGTAATGTTGTTGTAAGAAGCACCAACCGTAATTACATTAACATTTTTTCCTGGAGTGCCTATCGTGCCTAGCCCAGGACCATCGTTTCCAGCTGCGGTAACAACCACTATCCCACTTTCTATTGCTTCATTTACTGCCTGATCAATTTTAGAATTTGTTCTATTTACTCCTAAACTTATGTTTATGATGTCTACTTTATCTTCAATTGCTTGTTCAATTGCTCTGACTATTAGCTGAGGCGGGACCGAACTTCCATCATCCGAAACTTTGTACGCAATTATACTAGATTTTGGGGCAATTCCCTTTAATTCCCCATCTGCAGCAATAATTCCTACAACTTCAGTACCATGTCCATTAGTATCAAGTGGTGGATTATTTTCATTGATGTAGTTGTAACCATTGATAATTTTTCCACCAGGACCAAATCCATAAAGATCAGGATGAAAATAATCAACACCAGTATCTATTACACCAATCTTTATGCCTTCTCCATAATATCCTAAATCATTTACAAAATTTGTTCCAATGAAAGGACCACTTTTATCTAATAATATCTCTAAATCATTTTCATAATCAAACTGCAAAATGATTAATGATGAAATGATACCAATTATTAGGAAAAAAATAACTTTGTTCTGTGACATGATTTTTTAACTAATCAAGCCAGTAAAAATCCCTTACTTAGTAAAGCAATAAATTGAATAACGAATGATGCCGAACATGGGAAAATATACTCTTCCTGAGTTACCTTATGCATACGATGCTTTAGAACCTCATATCGATGCAAAGACAATGGAAATTCATCACACAAAACATCACCAAAAATACACTGATACGTTGAATGGAGCTTTGGAAAAATGTAGTTCTGAAATTCAGAATAAAGACATTCTTGAAATCCTTTCAGATCTTAGTAAAGTTCCAGATGACGTTAGAGGTGCTATAAACTTCAACGGTGGCGGTTTTGACAATCACCGACTGTTTTGGCACAACATGAAACCTAATGGTGGAGGAGAACCAGGCGGTGCGGTGGCAGATGCAATTAATTCATCTTTTGGAAGTTTTGCAGACTTTAAAGAAAAATTCTCATCTACTACTGCTGTTATTCAAGGTAGTGGATGGGGTTGGTTAGTTTACAATCCTTCTACGTCCAAAGTTGAATACAAATCGATGCCAAATCAAACTAGTCCAAGAACAGAAGGCCTTGTACCATTACTAGGCTGTGATGTCTGGGAGCACGCATACTATCTAAAGTACCAAAACAAACGCCCTGACTACATTGCAGCATGGTGGAACGTTGTTAATTGGGACGAAGTGGACAATAGACTTTCAAAAGCAAAGTAATCACTTTTCTTTCTTTTTTATTTTTCAACTATGAATGAATTTATAACCATCATTGGAGTTTTTTGGTAAATGAGTGAAGAAAAAGTCCAACAACTAATGTATCAAATGCAAATGCTTGAATCCTATTTCGCAGAACTTTCACAAAGAGAAAACTCATTGCTTAATGTATTCAATGAAGCAACTTATGCTATTGAATCAATCAAGGGAATAGGCGAAAAATCTGAATCTGATACACTTATTCCAATAGGAATGGGTACTTTTATCAAAACAAAAATCTCATCTGGCGAAAAAATTGTTTTGAACGTAGGTGCTGGCGTCGCAATTGAAAAGGATAAAGACTCCGCAATAAATTTTCTAGAATCTAGAATAAAAGAGATTCAAGTCGCGTTACAGGATACAACCGCAAACAAACAAGACGTTGCTTCAAAATTACAACAAGGTAAGGCTGAAATGAACCGTTTTATTGAATTAAGTTCTAAAACCAAAAAATAAAGGAAAATACAATGTTTGACAAATTACGAACTGCATTTTCGAGTGCAGCCAAGAGTTTTAGTGAGAAAGAGCTTAAAGACAAAGATATTGACGAAATTTTATTTCAACTTGAAGTATCTCTTTTAGAATCTGATGTTGCCTTGGAGGTAATTGATTCCATTAAATCTGATCTAAAAGAAAAACTAATTGGATCTAAAGTCAATAAAAACGAAATTGAAAATTTTGTAAAAAATAGCTTAATTCAAAGCATTAGTAGTCTTTTTGAAGCAACCGGAACAGTAGACATCATTCAAAATATTCAAGCAAAAAAAGACTCGATTGAACCCTACATTATTTTGTTTGTTGGGATAAACGGTACAGGTAAAACAACAACTCTAGCAAAAGTTGCGAATATGTTACAAAAATCAAAACTATCTGTTGTAGTAGCTGCTGCTGACACCTTTAGAGCAGGAGCAATAGAACAATTGAAGGAACACACTAATCGTCTAAATTTAAAACTCATAGCACAAAACTATGGCTCAGATCCTGCAGCTGTATGTAGGGATGCTGTTCTTTATGCAAAATCACACAAAATTGATTGTGTCTTAATTGATACTGCAGGAAGGATGCAAACAAGTAAAAATTTGATGGACGAAATTTCAAAAATTAATAATGTTGTAAAACCAGATCTTAAAATTTTTGTAGGTGATTCACTTGCAGGGAACGATACAGTAAATCAATCAAGGGAATTTTTTAATTATGTAAAATTTGACGGTTCAATTCTTACAAAAAGCGATGCAGATGCTAGCGGAGGTGCAGCATTATCCATTGTAAAAGTAACTGCAACACCAATTCTTTACCTAGGGACTGGACAGGGATATGATGATCTAACAAAGTTTGATAAAGATGCTTTTCTTGAAACTGTGTTTGGGGGTGTCGAACAAACACAGGAAATTTCTGAACAACAAACCTCACAAATAGGCATTCCATCTAAAGAAGAAAAAGAAATTCAAGAAAAAATGGAACCAGAACCTGAAGTTAATACAATAGAGCAAGAACTTCCAAAGAAAAAACCTGAGGAAAAAAATAGCGATGATCCTTTTGAAGGGATAGAAACCAAGGATATTGATAATTATGCTGATTGGTATGATACTCCTCCACCAGAAAATGATGAACAAGCTAGAAAACTTGCCATTAAAATTAGAGAATGGATTTCTTCTGGAAGACCTAAACCAAGTTAAGAAATAAGGGAAATAAGACAAAACTAAAAAGTATCATTATCTGCTTGGTAGATTTAGAAATGAAATTAAAAACTAAGGATCTTCTAACATTAGAGGAGTTAAGTAGTAAAGAACTCTCTCAGTTGCTAGACCTTTCTATAAAATTCAAGAATGATTTGAAGAAGGGAAAACATTCCAGCTTGCTTGAGAATAAAACATTAGCAATGATTTTTGAAAAACCATCTACTAGGACTAGGGTAAGTTTTGAAACTGGGATGTTCCAACTCGGTGGCCACGCTTTAAACCTCTCATCTAATGACATGCAGCTATCTCGTGGTGAATCAATTGAGGATACCGCTAAAACTCTCTCACGATATGTTAATGCAATTATGGCTAGGGTTTATGATCATAAAATAATTGAAAAACTTGCAAAGCATTCATCCGTACCTGTGATTAATGGATTATCGAATTCATTTCATCCATGCCAAATTTTAGCAGATCTGATGACAATTAAGGAAAAGAAGAAGAAACTCAAAGGTCTAAAAATTGCGTGGATTGGCGATGGAAACAATGTTTGTAATTCTTTAATTTATGGATGCGCTCGTTCTGGTTTATCAATATCAATTGCAACACCAAAGGGATACGAACCAGACAAAAAGGTTGTAAAGGATTCCAAAAAATACACTGAGGTTGAACTGACTAATGATCCAATCAAGTCTGTAAAAAATGCTGATGTAGTAATGACTGATACTTTCAAATCAATTCATAATCAAGATCCAAAAAGGATCAAAAAATTTCTTCCAAAATTTCAAGTGAATACTTCTCTAATGAAACACACTAAAAAAAATACAATTTTTCTTCATTGTCTTCCAGCAAAAAGAGGGAGTGAAGTAAGTTCTTCTGTTATAGATGGTCCACAATCTGTTGTTTGGGATGAAGCAGAAAATCGTTTGCATTCTCAAAAAGCTCTTTTAGCATCTTTTAGCATCTAACGTTTATAAGAGCAGATTCAAACTTTTCGCCTATAGATGGCTTATTCAAAAATATTGAGGAGGATTAGAAACGAGAAGACTAACTATGGTAAAAGGAAAACAATGCTGATGGGCAAACGAGATTTTGTAACTGTACAAATCTCTAATGAAAACACTCAGGTTCAGATTCACAAGCCTGAAATGTCAGGCGATAAAGTTGTTGCTTCAGCTCATTCAAGATACTTGCTTGCGAAGGGTTGGAAGGGTTCAAGAAAGAGCATTCCAGCAGCGTATCTTACCGGCTATCTAGCTGGGAAAAAGGCAATTGGTAAAGGCGCAAAAAATGCCATTATGTATAGCGGAACAAGAAAATATACTCAAAGAATGGCCGCTGCCCTTAAAGGAATTATTGATGCTGGTCTTGAGATTCCAGCAACAAAAGAAACTTTTCCATCTGATGAAAGAATCAATGGTGAACATTTGTCTGTAAAAAATGATGTTAACCAATTCAAATCAACAATAGATAATGAGGTTAAAACTGCATGAGCCAAAGCACTACTCAAAGACCTGGTCAAAGACCTGGTCAAAGATATGGTAGAGGACCTGGTCAAAGAAGTGATAGGAAACCACGCCAAAGAGAGGAAGCACCTTGGATTCCAAGGACAACTTTGGGTAAAAAAGTTGCAGCTGGAGAAATTACATCTATGGAAGAAATCATTCAAAATGGCTTAAGAATTCAGGAAGCAGGTATTATCAAGAAATTATTACCAGATTTAAAATCTGAAGTTGTCGGTGTTGGTATTATTCAAAAAATGACTGCAAACGGACAGTCAACACGATTTAAGGCAATTGTTGCAGCAGGAGATTTCAATGGATGGTTGGGAATTGGTCAAGGAAAAGCAAAACAAATGAGAATTGCTATAGAAAAAGCAACTAACCAATCTTTTCTTAATGTTAGCCCAATTAAATTAGGATGTGGAAGTTGGGAATGTAGATGTGATCAGAAACATTCTGTACCATTCAAGGTTAGAGGAAAAGGTGGAAGTGTAACGATAGAAATTCTTCCAGCACCCAAAGGACTTGGTTTAGTTGCTGGTGGTAAAATTAAACGACTTTTAGAATTAGCTGGACTTAAAGATGCTTGGACATCTTCAAAGGGTTCAACCACAACTATGAATTCAACATCAAAAGCAATTCTTGAATGCCTTAGGCAAACATTTAGTCAAGGATGAATAGTTATGGCGAAGGCTTTTCTTGTTGTTAGAATTAAAGGCCAAGTTGATGTCCCACA
>JAEHKV010000112.1 GCA_016838845.1 Nitrosopumilales archaeon
AGCTGCTTTAAGATTAGCAAAGAAAATTTTGGGGAAAAATTCTGCTCAAAATAAAAGAATAGTTCTGATAACTGATGGACAACCTAGTGCTTGTTTTGTGGAAAATGAACAACAAAAAAATGAAATCATCTCTGAAAAACCATATTCAAACTTTTATTCACCAGACGCCGCAGTAATTTCAAAAGTGAAAAAAGAACGTAACATGAACCTAGACTCGGACCCTGATAGACTTGTCTACCTCTGCTACCGATACAAGAAAGTGGATCCAAAAATTAACAATAGAACATTACTCGAGGCCAAAAAATGTATTCGAGATGGAATCAAAATTGATACAATTGTAGTGAGTGAAGAAGAGGAACTTTTGAATTATGTTAAAGAATTAGAAAAAGATCTAAAAGGCACAACTTATCATATTAATCAAGAAAATATGGATAAAGTTCTAGTTCACGACTATCTCACTAATACGAGAAAAGTTTTAAATTCAAAGCAAAATTGGTAATTTATGTTGGAAGATTCTTACGATAAAAATAAAGTGATCGAATGTATGTTTGATCCAACCACTTCTGAAATTCTTGCTGAATTAGAGAATGGAGGGAAAGAATCCATACACCTTGCAAAGATATCAAAAATTTCAGAAGAAGAAGTAAGAGAACGCCTTTCTTATTTATTAGAACATAAATTTATTTTAGAAAAAAAGGAAAATGAAAAAATCATTTATTCAGCAGACACAAACAAATTAGCTGAAGTAATGGAAAAGGAAGGAAACTTTGATTCTGCTATGGATGGATTAGCAAAGATGGATAGCTATCTCAACTAAAATTATTTTTTTTGTCTTTTTTTAAATGCATAAATTCCTACTCCTCCCATTCCAATCATGCCAACAATTAGGAGGTAAAATCCAGAAATGCCTATGGATAACTTGCTTTTGTCTGGCATGTGTCCTAAAACTCCGACAATTATTGTTTCCTCAGTTCCAAAATTTTCAATTACCAATTGATATTTTCCCTTTGATGAAATTTCAAATCTATCCTCAAAAGAATCACTCTCAATAGATTTAGAGATAATTTGAGTGCCAATGGGATCAAAAATTTTTGCCGAAATAGAATCTTCTTTAAAATTCATAGTCTGAACTACATAAACCCCAGTTTCACTAACTGAGGAATCTAATTCAACAGTTATTTCTAACGAATTTCCTGGAATTACTTCAGCTTGCTCTGAAACTAGATCTTGAATAATTATTTGGGAACCATAAAATGACATTGCCATCCCAACTGCCATTATACACCCCATGATGACCATGAAAACTATTGGTTTCTGCATATTTGGGCTGATAATAGCCGTTAGTTAAAACTTGACACAAGGTTTCCTTATTATTTATGCCAAAGTTTTGCAGTAATACAACAATGTTAGATCAGACTAAGAAATTTAGCCTAGGCTAAATTTATATTCACAGTTACGGGTCCTACAGATGTGAACTATGGAAAAATCGCGATCTAGAATAATGATCGTGTCAATATCTGTAATAGTTACACTATCAGTATTTTATTTTGTATTTCCAGAAGGGATTAGTGCACAACAAGAAGAAAAAACTTTCGTTACTATGGAGGGGGCAGTTATAACAACTTCAGGAGAGGTAATAGATCCTGTATTAACAACTGCCACTGTTGATTTTGATCCAGACAAGTTTTTACGTGAATTCAATTATGGAAGGGTTTCGCAATTAGAAGATGGTACGACAGTTCGTGAATTTACTATAATCGCTGAAGATACCAAAGTTATGGAAATATCACCTGGAGTATTTTTCAACGCTTGGACCTATAATGGAACGGTTCCAGGCCCTACTATTAGGGTGACGGAGGGAGACCTCTTACGAGTGAAATTTATCAATAACGGCGAAAAGCCACACACAATACATTTTCATGGAATCCATCCTGCAGAAATGGATGGAGTCTTTGAGATAGTAGGACAAGGTGGAGAATTTACATACGAATTCATCGCTGCACCTGCTGGGATTCATCTGTACCACTGTCACGTAATGCCTGTTGAAGAACACATAGCACGTGGGTTGTATGGCGTCTTCATAGTAGATCCAAAAGAGAGCAGACCACCAGCGGATGAGATGGTAATGGTACTGAATGGTTTTGATACTGACTTTGATACTGAAAATAATTCCTATGCTGCAAACTCAGTTCCGTTTTATTATCTGAACAATCCAATTCAAATTAACAAAAATGAGCTAGTCAGAGTTTACGTAATGAACATACTTGAATTCGACCAAATAAACAATCTTCACATGCATGGCAATCTCTTTGACTATTATCCTACAGGAACTTATCGAGTTCCTTCTGCATACACTGACATGATAACGTTCTCTCAAGGCGATAGGGGAATTATGGAATTTGTATACCAATATCCTGGAAAGTACCTTATCCATGCTCATAAGGTAGAATTTTCTGAAAAGGGATGGGTTGGAGCATTCCTAGTTAAGGACAACCCAGATCAAGAATCACAAACAGGAGTAGAATATGGAAGTAAGCAAACCATCAAAGGCTAAGTTCATAGCAAGTGGAATAATTCCATTTGCATTTGTTATAGTCCTAGTGGCATACATCTTTGGCCCAGGATCTTATCTTTTAGATTTCGGTGTACCATTACCTGAGATAACTATAGAAAAGGTTGATTTTATGGACTCTGAGATACGTGTAACTGTAAGGAACACTGGACCAATTCCAGTAGAGGTTGTTATAGCAGATGTCAATGATAGAATTCAACCCGCAGCAATAGAGCCAGATAGATTTCTGGAAAGATTCGAGGTAGCTGTAGTACGAATTCCTTTTAATTGGAATGTGGCAGAGCCCTACACAATTGGACTTACTATCGAAGACGGAACAAGATTTGAAAAAGAAATAGAAGCTGCCGCGCCTGCATTAGAACCAAGTCTTGAGCTTGCTGGATTTTTTGCAATAATTGGAACATATGTTGGAATAATACCTGTTATGATCGGATTACTATGGCTTCCATTTATCAAAAGGCTTAAAAAAAACAAGTATCATTTCTTTTTGGCACTCACTGCTGGACTATTACTATTCTTAGGTATTGATTCTGTTGAAGAAGCACTTGAAGTTTATAAAGAAAATCTTTCTCAGAGCTTTAACGGCGTATTGCTCGTAGCTACAGTTATTGTAGTAACCTTCCTTGGATTATACTATGTTACAGAAAAATTAGTAAAAAGAGCAGAATCATCTAGAATTGCAAAACCCGTAGCAGTTGCATTGATGATTGCAATAGGCATTGGGCTGCATAATTTTGGAGAAGGATTAGCAATTGGGGCAGCTGTTGGTATTGGTTCCATTGCTTTTAGCACTTTTCTAATTGTGGGATTTGCTTTGCACAATACAACTGAGGGTATTGCCATTGCAGCACCAATGTCACGAGGAAAAACAATGATGAGAAAAGCATTGATAGGAAAGCTTGCAGGATTGGGAATGATTGCTGGAGCTCCCGCTATTTTTGGTGCCTGGGTTGGGGGGTTTGTTTATTCTCCATTTGCGACCGTAGTATTTCTTTCAATAGGAGCAGGTGCAATATTCCAAGTAGTAATCACGGTATTAAGGTGGATACGAGAAGAAGGCGACAAAAATCTTTCAAGTGCAGCAGTAGCATCTGGGATTGCTGTAGGAATGCTGATAATGTATCTTACCAGTATTCTTGTTTAGAAATCACTCTAAACTGGTTCTGGATGAATAGTAATTATTGTATTCTTGAACTTATTTCGAATTTTTCGCTCAATCTGAGAAGTTAAATCATGTACTTCTTCAATTGACAAGTTCTTTTCAAACGAAATATCAATATCAATTTTTAAAACATCTTTAAAATTCAATGTAACAAT
>JAEHKV010000113.1 GCA_016838845.1 Nitrosopumilales archaeon
GATTTTACATTTTTATTCAAAAGAAATTGCGTACCATTTTTTTCTGATTCTTTTTTAATTTCACGAGTAAAAGCACCAAAATCAGAAGAAACTTCCCTCTTGCAAAAAATTGCAGAATGACATTTTACATTTTGTTCTCTTTTTGATACCTCCTTACCATCTAATAGCTCTAAATCGCTATCTGGGATTCCATTTATTTTTCCCCATCTCATAAATTCTTTGAGAGTCTTGTAATGATCATCATTAAAGCCAAGCTCAAAAACTCCAGTTTTCAACCAAGGGACGTGTCTCTCTTTGGCGAGTTTTTCCCACATTTCATATGAAATGATTGATGCTTTTGCAAAAACCTTCTTTTTTTTAGGATCTAAGTAAAAAGGAGAATGAACGACGGCAGTATTTCTGCTGCTTGCATGCATTGCAACATCTGATTCTTTTTCTATGACACAAATTTTGAGATCATATAATGCAGAAATCCAATAAGAAATGGTAGTTCCAAGTATTCCGCCACCAATAATCGCTAGGTTATATTTTGACAATGACAAGGAATTGATTTTTGCTCATTAATTGATTGTGATGGCGCCGGGAGAGAGATTTGAACTCTCGATCCCTTGCGAGAACGCGCTTTATGGTAATTATTTCCAGGCGCGCGCCCTACCAGGCTAGGCGACCCCGGCACTAGTCTTTCGACTAACTAGTTCGGCAAAATTTGATTATATAATACGTTTGGGAGAACAAAAAATTTGAAAATCATTTGTAAATGTTAATTGTGATAGATTTTTTGATGGTTTTTTCTAGATTGTCCATTGCTCTAGATGAAATTTTGTATGTTCCTTCTAACACTGGGTCGCCATCGTTTTTAATTTGATCCCACTCGAAACTCTTTTCCTCTTTTGGTTCAAGGACAGAGATAACCTGTGCAGATATAGGAGAATACAATAGAGTTCCATCCAATCCAGAAATTTTCAATCCATATGAAGCGTCTGAAAAAGTTAGGGGTACACTTCCAGAGTTTATGATTCTGATTGTAATGATTTCACCTTTTTTAAAATCAGTTTTTTCTGTCAAAATTGAGAGTGACGGTCCTTGGAGAAAGTTAAGCTCATTTGGATTTTTAAAATCGACAAAAATTACTCCTAGAATTACACCAGCCATCACACCAACACAGGTAGCCAAAATTAGTCCTCTAGGAATCAAACAATATCACCAGCTTTTCAGTTCTTTATTGTGGGTTTTGTGCGCCAACTTTTGGGATATGTACTTGGAGCCATGATGATTCTTTTTGTTTGAAATGCTTGTCCTTTGACACTGTCCTTGATTTCATAGTCTGACATCAAGGCTTCTGCAAGGGCAACGACCTCACCTTTCATAGTATAAATCGCAACTAGTTCGCCCTTTTTGAGGATTGGTGAAATTTCTAAAATTCCTGGAATTGCAAGCTGCGCACCATGGCAAAGTGCATCAACCGCAGAGTCCCGAATAACTACCGATTTAACTTCGCTGAGTGCATGTTCTATTGGTTGGATAAATTTCAAAAGCTTCGAGTCATCTTTCTTTTCTTCCCAGTAAGAAAATGCATCATACAATTCGTGTAGTGTGACAAGTTTTTGGGATTCGTCGAATTGATGAACTCTACTTCGTCTGAGCTCGATCATTGTTGCTCCAGGTCCCAAGACCTCGCCAATGTCATAGAGTAATTTTCTGATGTAGGTGCCTGCTTCACACAAAACTCGTAATAGTAAGAGACGCTCCTTCTGTTCCAAAAGTTCCATTTCATAGATTGTCCTTGTCCTGGTTCTTCGTACTACTGAGGAACGTTGTGGTGGTTTTTGAAATATTTCGCCTTGAAATTGTTTCAGAACATCATCAAGTCTTTCTTTTGAAATAAGTGAGTGAAGTCTGCCTACTGCCTGATATTCTTTTGGACCTAGCAACAAAACACCAAGAGCCTTTGTAGCTTCACCCAATCCTAATGGGAGGACTCCGGAGACCTGAGGGTCAAGTGTTCCGCTATGCCCAATTTTTGGTATTTTTAGAATTCTTTTGGTCCAAGCTACAACCTCATGACTTGTTGGTCCTGGTGGTTTGTCTAGAATGATCAGGCCATAATTTAGAAGCTGTTCAACGGTTCGCTTATCATAATAAGTACCAAATTCCTGATTTGTGATGTCCTGATCAATCACAGTCAAATTTTCTAGTTGCTTGAGTTTCAAAGTAATTCTTTCACCGTGTCTTTTGCTATTTGAATGACTTGTTCCGCGTCAATTCCGTTGGTATCAATCACCTTATCAAATACTGATTTGTCCATTCCAAAGTCAAAATTGTACAATTTTTTGTAGAGTGCTTTGTTTTCATCATATCGTTGTTTTGTAATTTCCAATGCTTTTTCCTTAGTCACATCATCACGTGTCGTCATTCTACTGGCACTAGAGTCGTGAGTGCCTTCTAGCCAAATTTTAATTCCATCATCAACAAGCCATGGAAGGGTGTAGCTTGTGATAACCATCCCTCCTTGATGGAATAGTTCTTTTAGTTTTTCATCAACCTTCTTGTCAAATTCTGTGTTTTGTGATCGTTGACTTAAAAATTTCATACCCTCTGAGGTGTCCCACCAATCATCCCCTTCTGATTGAAATCCTTCCTCTTTAGCTAGTTCTTTGAGTGCATCACCACCACTCAAGTATTTCAAACTAAATTCTTCTGCCAGGCCTTTCGCGACAGTTGTTTTACCAACAGCAGGTGGTCCAGAAATAATAACTGATTTTGTCAACCCAAATCCATTGTGGTTTTGGTTAACTTCATTATTATTCCACTAAATGCAATAGATGACAAGAAGTACCAAGCCCAAAGGTATAGAGCATTTTCTTCTTCACAAACATGCCCAGCGTCTGCAGCTTGTTCTGCAGTACAAGTAAGCTGAAAAAAGTCACCTGGAATCACATTTAGTGGAATTGGAGATATTGCAACGGTATATGAGAATAGTACTGGTAACACAAAGTAGAAGATTAGAATCAAAGGAACAAATGTAAACATCATAGGTCTCATGTTCATCTGCATCATCTCCATGTTCATTTTGTTCATGTAAGAAGACTTTTTGTTCAGCTCTGCTTGTTTCTCTGTATCTTTAGATCTGAACGCTTTCATTCTTTCTTTTTGCCATGCTCGAGTTTCTTTCATAATTCTTTTCAGCTTTACTTGATCAACCAGCTTTCTTCTAATACCAGAGTTGAACAGATTAAGTATAATTCCAAAACCAGTCACAGCAAACATTGAAAGGATCATTCCTTTGACTATTGGGTCATCACTTCCAAGAGCTCCTCTATCCATAAAACCATCAAAAAATCCACCATCTTCTTGCAGGAATATTGATTCTAAAAATTGAAGGATTATTGTAATTTCCATGCTCAAAGCCCTATAGCATCTATTACGTCAATAGCTGCTTCATCAATCTTTCCCTCATTGTTTAGAACTGGTTTCATTGGAGAGCCTGTCAAAACCGAACAGGTAGAAAGCATTGCGTCTTGAATAGCCAGTTCTTTCTTTATTTTGCTGGTGTCGGCGGGATCTCTCTGCCGTGTTCCATCCTCTGCTCGTCTCTTTAAGATGCTCTCAGGGCTTGCTGAAATGGAGATAAAGTTTGAGGGTTTTATGATTTTTAGAACATGATCAGGCATTCCCGGATAAAAGCCGGTGGGAGTTGGTATGAAGGCGTGTGTATCGATAATAACAACATCATCAGTTAGTTGAGCAATTCTTTCAGCAGCCATTTTCTGGATTTTTTGTTGTTGTTCTATTGGAAGTTTTCTAAGTTCATCTCTGTCCTTAATGCCAATTTTTTGAGCTTCCTCAAACATAAACGTCCCAAAACTTGCGACGGTAACGCTTTTGTTTTTACTTTTTAAGATTTCAACAGCTTTATTGACAACTGTGGTTTTACCTACACCGGCTATACCAACAATAACTACTTTCTTACTTTCGCCCAAGCAACGCACCAAGCCGCGGCATTACAATTTCTACCTGTTCGCGTACTAATTGATTATAGTAGTTTATGAGAATGTCAACCATAAGTAAAACACCAATTCCTGTTCCAAACACACCTAACACATCCGAAACACCAGCTAAAAGACCAAGAATCATCGAGCCGATTAAGGTCACTGATGGAATGTATCGGTTTAGTAATGCTTCGATGGGTTGATTAGATCTCCTAAATCCTGGAACTTGGACATCAGCATCTAGTAGGTTTTTTGCAGCACTCTTTGATGATAATCCTCCTAATTCGACCCAAAGTTTTCCAAATATTACTACGATTATTATCATAAAAATCACATATCCTACAGCCCTCATAGGATCCAAAACTGCAACGTCTAGACCCCTAGGTGGCGTGATATAGTAAACCAATCCACCAATTGGTGTAGAGGGGCTGGTAGGATCAAACTGCAGAAGAATATTCATGAATTCATTATTATTTCGCGGGTTAAGGTTTGCCCATAACATTTGCCCCATAAAAATTACATTTGCTGTCAATGCAGAAGCCAAGATGACTGGAATGTTGGAAACATACATCAATTTGATTGGATAAACTGCAGCGAAGCCCCGGTATTTTGTTGAAACGATTGGAATCTCTATCTTCATTCCTTGGGTAAAAACCAGAATTAGTATAACCCCAGCTGTAAGTAACAATCCAAAGATACTTGGAAGCTGATTAGGCCTGAAAAATATATTGGAAAGATCCCCGCTGAATATGGACTGAGCTATGTATGGGAATATTCCAATGGTTCCACCATCTCCAGCAGGCAAAGGACTGAAAAGACTCCATAGTATTTGTTGAGTCACACCTGCCATAATGAAAATACTGATTCCACTTCCTAGCCCCCATCCTTTTTGGATCAGCTCATCTAGAAGCATAATGATAATTGATGCCGCCATCAGCTGACCAATCAGGACATACAAAACACTGGGCTCTGTTATTCCAGGTCCATACACTGCTATTCCATAAACTGAAGCCTCAGCAACTATTACCACATATGTTACCATCTTTGTAGCTGTTTGAAATATTCCTCTTTCATCTGGTTTCTTGAAATCAAATTTGAGAATTTCGGATCCTCTTAACAGCTGCATCAAAAGTCCTGCTGTAACTATAGGTCCAATTCCCAGCTCAACCAAAGTTCCTTGTTGAGATGCAAAGATCACCCTTGCAAATGCCAAAAAGTCAAACTCGGGGGTTGTTGCACCAAAGAGTGGAGTCTGACCCATTATCATGTAGATTAGTAGTGCAAGTCCTGTCCACATTAAGCGTCTCTGTAAAGTTTGTTTTTTCTTTGGTTTTGGAATTTGAGGAATATATGGTTCTGCCTTGCCCACCATCTTACGGACAATGGCAGTTGCTGATCCTTCAGCCATTTTCTGTTAACACCTCGCCCCCTGCTTGCTTAACTTTTTCTTGTGCAGATGCAGTAAATTTTGGAACTTTGACAGTGTAAGCATTCGTAATTTTTCCGCCGCCTAGGAGTTTGTCGTATCCTTTACTATTTAGATCTATTACCTTCTTTTCGCCTTCTTTCTTACCAAAGTTCGTAAACAGGTCATCAAGATCACGGACACTTGCCCATTTCTTTGTAATACTGGGGTGAGGTGGATGAGTGGAATCATGACCAAAATGATCTGGGTCATACTTTAACATTGAACTAAAATGATGTTTGAGCAGTCCAGCATTACCGAGGCCGCCTTTGTGGCCACTTGCCCTATGCTGCGCTACTTGTCCCCAACCATGAGTTCGAGAACCTCTTAATTTTCTGGTTTTTCTGTATCTAGTAGCCATTTCACATCATATTCTTTACGAGTGCGCCAAGTTCTTTGTTTTGTCCAAGGACTCCTTTTTCTCCATACATTTTCTTAGTACTCCTCTTAAAGCCATGTCTAGGTGGAGACAGTGCGAACCAGGGTTTCAATGGTTTTAATTTTGTGAGTGAGGTTTGGCCTTCGGCCAAAGAATTTGCGAGTTCATCGATACTGTTGAATCCTATTTCTTTGATATCATCCTGTGTGATCTTTTTGTAGCCAGATTTTCGCCCTTTTTTGTTTAGCAGCTCTTTAACGAGATCTGGTCCCACCTCCTGCCAAGCCACATGATGTTTCACTTTGTTTAGCATTCCTAAGGTGTTTTCTTTGGCTGGAATAATGGTGGCCCTAAATTTTTTTTCTAGTTTAAGAAGTTTTAGAGTTGTTTTAGCCCAGTGTGGGACATCAACTTGGCCTTTAATTCTAACAACAAGAAAAGCCTTCGCCATAACTATTCATCCTTGACTAAATGTTTGCCTAAGGCATTCAAGAATTGCTTTTGATGTTGAATTCATAGTTGTGGTTGAACCCTTTGAA
>JAEHKV010000114.1 GCA_016838845.1 Nitrosopumilales archaeon
CATTCATCCAAAGTCATTGATAGATTCCAATGACTTGCAACTAAGGACAACTCATGAATGGCTAATCCACGAACCTGAATTTTGTCAGATTCAAAGAATTTTTGGATGCCATCATCATCCTTGATTTTTGGATTTGGTACACCATAGTTGCCTACAAGTGGATATGTTAAGGTCAAAATTTGACCACTATAGGACGGATCTGTTAGTGTTTCTGGATAACCGACCATTCCAGTGTTAAAAACGATCTCACCGATGGCTGTTGTTGAAAAACCAAATCCCATGCCATCAAAAACGGTGCCGTCATCCAAGATCAGCTTCCCGATCTTGTTTACGTGTGTGGCTTTTTTTGTGGCTATTGTAACCCTCGACAAGTGGATTTGATTATGGATTTAAATTTTATGAAATGTGTTTTGTTTTGAGTGTTTTTTGGAATTTGATCTAAAATTTACAGGGCCTTGAATTCCTCGCTCCACTTGTAGTATGCACGGATCATTTCGGTGGAAACACTGGGCTTTCTTCTGGCCATTATAGCCCTAAAATCAGTCATTGTTAGGCTTTTTGGTTGAGGTCGCTCTGCACCTGGGATTGGGTTATGATAGTCTGGCAAATTAAATAATTCATGAACTGCTTTTAGTTGGGCTGCCTGGCAGACGTCCTTGATATCACTTGCACTATAACCATCAAATAATTTGGCCAATTCTAGTGCCTTGACTCTTGGATCTTTTTTGAGTGGAGAAGTATAAAGCTCAAATAATTTTGTTCTAGCCTCCAATGTAGGTAATGAAACATAGATTCGTTTTTGGAATCTTCTCAGGAAGGGCCAATCAAGACTCCATGGTTTGTTGGTAGCGCCAATAACATACATTTTCAAATCTTTTCCCTTTGTATCCACTCCATCCATTTCAGAAAGAAATTGATTTTTTGTTCGAATTTCACCACCGACTTCACTGCTTCTAGTTCCTAATAATGAATCAACTTCATCAATAAATAATATGACAGTTTTTCCTTCTTTTTCTGAGTAACGTCTAGCCATGTTAAATAACTTTGAAACATTTTTTTCGGCCTCACCAAGCCATTTACTCATCATGGATGCTGCATCAACATTTATGAAATAACCATCCAATTCATTTGCAGTAGCTGCCGCCAAAATTGTTTTTCCACAACCAGGTGGTCCATAAAGAAGCATGCCTTTCGGCCAACCTAATGGAAACAAATCTGGTCGTTTGGTTGGATAAACGATTGATTCACGTAGTGCATTTTTTGCATCATCTAATCCTACTACTTCTTTCCAGTTTACGTCTGGCTTTTCTTTCATTATTAGATCTTCAAAATCATTTTTGTCTTGTTGATGTCTCAGATGTGCTTTTTGTTCTTCAGGAGAAGCGCTCGGATCAATTATAGGTTCAATCCCATGAGTTTGTTGCAACGCCTTTATTCTCTGTTGATAAGAAGATGTCCTTTGTCTGTAAATTGGGTTTAGTTTGCTGGCTGGATAAAGTTGCATGAGTCTCACAAGTGAATCAATTGCCTTTTGATAATTAGTAATAGCCATTCCTCTGGCACCCTGAGAATCAAACTTTATGGCATCAGAGGCATATTTGCTAGCGCTGTTTTCTAGTTGTTGTGGGGCTAAACTCATCTAAATCACCTATTCAGCCTCAACTATAGGATTTTGTTGGTATCCCTATGTGTAAACTGCAGCAGTAGAACTGGTTAAATTATTTGAACTATTTTCGACTTTATCAGATTTAGTCTCGTCCTTTGAAGATTTTAATTCAAAATCATAGTTTTTTGAAACCATCCCTTGCAGATCTTTGATTCTCGTAATTGTACTTTCGGCAGAAATAACCAACTCCACAATTTCATCATCCAAGACTTCAACTGAACCAGCAGATTTGTTTATGATGTCAACAAATTCTTTCAACAGTGAATGAAATTCTTTTTTCGCTTCATGTTTTGTTAGAATGAAATCTGTAATACGTAAGATTTCGTTCAAGTCCTGTAATTGCTCTGTAGTTAATTTTTCTATTTTTTTATTGTTTTTATTTTTGTGTTCTTCTAATCTTTTTTCTACTAGGGAAGAGATTTTCTTTATTTTCTCAAAATTTTTTTTGATGCTTCTATTTGGCTTTAGTATACTCAAGCATTTTGTGCTATGGAAGAATGTAGATTAGGATAAAGCTTGTTTATTTTAGAGTCTGCGATCAATTTTGCTTCATCAGGAAGCAAGATGTTCTAAGAATTAAGAATTTTCAGGATAAAACAGTTCGTATCAAATGTTAGTTTCATAATTTTTCAAATTCTCTATATTCGCCTACCTTAGAATTACATTTATTGCAAAGGTATTGACCAATTTCTTTGAGAATCATTTCTTGCCCAAGTGCTTCATTTGGATTTTCAATTGAAAGTTTTGGTGATTGATCAAATTCACAATCACACACCTTACAGTAGTATTTGGAAATTTTTGCTTCATCGATTTTTCCAACTGGTGCAATAAACAGCTCACCTACTCCAAGATCAGCCTTTTTAGCTTCCTCTTCAGTTATGTCAGCTATAATGAATCCACCAGAGCCTTTTAGTTTAGTATTTGACAAATCAAATTAGCAATTTGTTTTGGGTTTAAAATATGATACTAACAGTTCGTATCAAATGTAATTTTAAGAATTTTCAGGATTAAACTCGCAAACCATAGTTAGAGTTTAGATTTTTTTGACTACAACTTTTGTATCCACACAGACATCAAACTGTAGATACAATTTCTAATTTTTTTAAGTACTTGTGCAAAGGAATTTAGCTTTGGATCTTACCTAAGCAAGAAACATGATATTGTATGGTAAATGAAAATGCACTCACAGTTAGTCTTGAAGAATTTGGACTCAGTCAATACGAAGCACGCGCATATGTTACACTAATCTCAAAAGGAAGAATTTCTGCAAGTGAGCTTGCATATTATTCGGAGCTTCCAAGAACCAAAGTTTATCCAGTTTTACTAAAACTAGAAAGCAAAAAACTTGCAATGATTTCAAAAAGCAAGCCAATAATGTGTACTGCTATAGCGCCAGAAGATGCATTTGATGAAATTGTTCATGAGCAAATTAACAAAGTAAATGCAATGAACAGTCTTGTAACAGAACTAAAGAAAGCAAGTGAGGAAAGTAAAAAGTCACGAGGTGCTGAAGAAAAAAGATACTTTCATCTCAATGCAAACAATGTGCTAGACCAACTAAGAACAATGATTCAAGGGTCAAAATCATCTATTCATATAATGGCAGATCAGTGGGGACTAGGACTGCTTGCCGAATGCAGGGAACAGTTGATTTCTGTACTTCGAAGAAATCTAGAGATCAAAATCGTCATTCCTTCTACACAGATATGCTCTGAAACATTCAAGTTAATGCCAAATGGCGTAAAGATTCGAGTCTCTGATATTATTCAGAATTGCTTTATTTTTGATGAATCAGAGTTGATGTTAATTGATAGTGATAATGGTAAAGGAGCAACATTTTCTTCAACTGATATCTTGAGTTCAAACCAAGTAAAGATATTCACTCAAGTTTGGAAAAATGCAATAATGACTGATTCTCTTGCAGACATGCCAAAACATGAAGCCCAAGAAATCTATCGCATTGTCAAAACGATGAATGACAGTGGATTAGGTCATGTACTAAATTCTATTCTAGTTTCAGGAAAAGAAGAAATCGACTTTGTTAGGTTACTAGAACAAAACGGAGTACATCTTCTTGCAAAACACTTTGAGGAGGTAGTTGAGATGATCGATTCATCATTACAAATTACATGTGCAGGCCATGCAAGCTTTGATGAAAACAGCCAAAGCGTGACTGTCGAATCCAAATTAAACAGTGGTCACTCTCTACCCTGGGCTGCAATACTAGAGGAATATCTCAAAATTCGAGGCAACAAGACCAGAATGGTGTATCAGAGCCATTCTAAGGGTGAAAAAGTCCACATTAAAATCAGCTAAACTAAAAACTAGCCTGCTTAAACCGAGTTTTGTGATTGATGAAAAATTACAAGAACTAGGCATTACTCTTCCAACTCCTCCAAAACCAGCTGGATCCTACATACCAGTTGTAATTTCAAATAAAGTTGCTTATGTTTCTGGTCAAATTCCAATGGAGGACGGTAAAGTATTGTTCCAAGGAAAGGTTACTGATGAAAATTTAGAAGAGGCAAGAAAAGCAGCAAAACTTTGTGCGATCAATATTTTAGCACAGCTCAAGAGAGAATTGGGTTCGCTGGATAACATTATAAAAATCATCAAGTTGTCTGGTTTTGTGAATTCTGGGCCAGATTTTTCACAACACCCCAAGGTCATAAATGCAGCTTCAGATTTATTCTATGAAATTTTTGGTGAAAGTGGAAAACATTCAAGAATTGCAGTTGGGGTTTCTAGCTTACCACTTAATTCAATGACTGAAATAGATGCAATAGTAGAAATAAAATAATTTTAAATTTTCAATCTTAGTTTCTTTTCCTTTTGTAATTTGTAAGCAGTAAGTCCATTGAAACTAAAGATGATAGCTAATCCTGCATAAGCTAAGGGTTGGCTGTATTCGATTAGCACTGCAGAAACTCCCGTCCCAAATATACTTGGCAAAAATGATAGTATGTATAGCCACCAACCACAGCATCCCAATGGTACAAGTGAGAAGAAAGAGAAAAACGAAGTAGTTGCAGTGCTACCAGCGTTTCCACCAAATGCCTTTTTCTTAATACTTAGTTTACAACCTAGTCTTTTTCCATGTGCTGCAAGATACATTTGCATTCCAACGCCAACTCCCATTCCAATAATTATAATAGAATTAAGCTGAAATGCAGCACTTATTGCAGCATCTGGAGGTAAAGCTGGAGTAGTTACAACAACCACTGTCAGATAAGCAACTATGGTTATGATGCCAACAATAACTCCCTTTTTGACGGGATTCATGATTCACCAAACACTTCAGTTTCGGGATGAAATGCCACCCATTCAAACCAAAATCCAGGATTGAAAGGTAGACGAATTAATTCAGTTCCTTCAAGGGGGCCAGAGATAGCAATACCATCATAATTCCATTCAGAATTAGTTTCAGTGTCAAAAATCTTATTGTCATCAAAGAAGAATTCGAGAACTTTGCCATCTATGGTTCTTTCAAAGGCTCGGGTATCCCCTTGGAAAAGTGAAACTAGTAAAATGGGTTTATTGTTTATCTGATCATTAATTGTTATTGATGATTCTACATCTTCTTGTTTGTAAGCCTTGTAAATTTCACCATCGTTAAATCCCAATATGATTTCTTTGGGATGCATTCTGTCATCGTCGTTATCTACAGGAAAAATTATTCGAGAATCAGTGTAATAATCACCATAAGGATCAACGCCATAAGCCCTCACATGACCAGTATCAGTAGTCAAAACTACTGTATCTGGGAAAAGATTTTTCCAATCTTGCCAAGTGATAACATCAAAAGGGATGATGTTTAATTCGTATCCCGTTAGTTCGCCGGTAATTGCGGTACCCATTGCTTGACTCCAGTATGAATTTGTCAATCTATCATACATGACGAGGTTACTGTTGTAGAGTTTACCTGAAGTTCCAAACTCAACTTCTTGGCCATTAATTACACGCTCAAAAACTTGATTTGTAAAGCAAAGTGGACAATAGGTAACAGCCACAGGAACGCCACCAACATTATCGTTTACAATTTCATGCCAAACCATAATCGATAATGGATAAGCCCTTGCGTCTCCGTTAATTTCCAAACCTATTACAATATCATCATCTGAAACGTGATTTTCATTAGAGGCTTGTGTGAATTGTGGATTATCAATAGATGGAATTCCATCTTTAGGAGGACCTCCACTTTTAATTTTATCAAGTGGGACTAGATGCTTTTGTCCATTTGTTATCATTATTCCATCATCTGATGATTCTGTAATGATCATGCTGTTTTCTGAAGACTCTGAACCAGGCATTATTACAAATATGGCAATAAGTGCAATGCCTACTACAACAGGTATAATGTATTTTATGTTCATATCTACTGAAAATCTGACTTTAAATTATTAAAAAATTGTTCCAAATTGAAAAAAATGTTTTCCAAAATGTGGAAAAAATTTGGGTAAATCCTTTTAATTAAACCTAAAACCAATTGCTGACATTGGCTGAAGCTATCATAAGAGAAAATAAGTTACACGATATAACTCACTGGGGGATAAGAGCTGCGATTGGTGTTATTTTCATTGTTCAGGGATCAGGAAAATTTGGTCCAGATATGGCAGATTTTCTAACAAGTATTGGATTACCAGTTGAGATGCAGATTCCAATAGCTTTAGCAGAAACTATTGGTGGCACTCTTTTAATCGTTGGAGTTTTATCAAGAATTTCTTCATCAATTTTATGTATCATTTCGCTTGGTGCCATATTCCTTGTAAAAGGAGCATCAAATCTAACTGGTGAAGGCGGCTATGCAATAGACCTTATACTCCTTGCTGGATTATTGGCAATAATAGTTGCAGGACCAGGAAGGGTTTCAATTTCTCATATAGTAAAACGCATTCCAAGGTTTTTACAATAAATTTTTTTAATTTAATTTTTTATTAAATTCTTTTAGAAATGTCTTGATTTTAGATTTTGGGATTACAGCGCCACATGCTTTATCATGTCCACCTCCAGAACCACCCAGATCAGTAGCCAACGTATTAACAATTTTACCCAAGTGCAGTTTACAATCTTTGGAGCCTCGTATTGACACTGCATAAATTCCATGGTCAGCTCGTTCTTTGAAAGCTACGCCAACATCTTTTCCAGAAAAACCAAGAACAAAATTTACTGCCCCGCTAGCACCAGAGTCAGATAGTTCCATATAGCCAAGATTTTTCATGGTTTTGAATCCTTTCTTTACTTTACCCATGATCTGCGCTAACTTTTCTACCTGAATTTCTGCAAATTCGTAAGTGTTTGGGATTTCATGAGGATATTTTGACTCTGACAGTTCTTCCACTAAATATAATAAATAATCTGGATCTTTTTGATGTCCAACAATATTGTATGTAAGAACTGTTGCACTAATTAGGGCAAATTGTCTGTCAAACATTTGTAAAAGTTTTGAGCCTTGGGGTCTGTTGTCCATATAGTCTGTAATGGCAGCACATGCAGCGACAAATGAAGCATGCTCATTTAGTTTTGATTTAAATTTTGTATACACAAGGACGCTGGCACACTCGTTAA
>JAEHKV010000115.1 GCA_016838845.1 Nitrosopumilales archaeon
AGAAAATAAAATTAAAACAATTTCAGACAAAGATATTCGAGAAGGAAATGGTCCACAGCTCATAAAAGATGCTATTTCCACATTTGATAAAATCTACACAAGCTTTGATCTTGATGTTCTTGATCCTGCATTTGCACCTGGCGTTGGTAATCCCGAATCAGTCGGAATTACCTCGAGAGAGTTATTTGACATGATACATTCTCTTGGTGATAAACAGATTACTGGCGTTGATATTGTTGAACTAAATCCTACTCATGATAACGGTGCTACTGCCTCCCTAGCAGCAAAAATAATGTCAACTATGATTGCTTTGAACCTCAAGTGATTTTCCATCATTTTTTATATATATCATATCTGGTGAAGAGCTCGTGTTAAACAACTTTAGAGATTCATTGAAACCACATCTCGAAAAATTAGGACAAGGATTTGCATCTACTGGTCTGTCTCCAAATGTTTGGACTAGCGTTGCTCTTGTTTTTGCATTTGCCTCAGCCACAGTTTATGGATTAGGGATTGAATTTGCATTAATCATTGGAGGAATTCTATTACTAATTTCAGGATTTTTTGATATAGTTGATGGGCAAGTAGCTAGAGTTTCACAAAAAACATCTACTAAAGGAGCATTTCTTGATTCTGTTTCTGATAAAATTGCAGAGGTTGCCATCTTTTTCGGTATTCTGATTGGAGGATATGCAGAACCATATTTGGTATTTTTGGCAATTACACTATCATTGCTAGTTAGCTATACTAGGTCTCGTGGAGAATCGCTTGGTGTAAAACTATTAGGTGTTGGAATTGGAGAACGCGCAGAACGACTACTTGTAATTGGCATTCTTGGTATAGTAGGTGGACTTGTTCCTGAGATACCATTTATGGAATACGCTGTAATCATTGTAATTATAATTGCAGCAATTACATTCATACAAAGAATTATTGTTGTGGCAAAAAACTTACGGAAATAATTTTATCGCAATTTTCCACGTTGTCGTCTCGATGCAGCCGATCTAATTTTTAGTATTCCAAAATGTATCGCACAAGAAATACAATACCATTTTAACACCCTTGGAGATGCAATGTATGCTCCTTGAGCCCTAAGCTCTTTTGCAAGCTGATGTTCTACAAGATTTAGTCGCGAAGTGACTTTTTTAGCTTTATCCTTTGGAACAGTTTGCCCGCAGTTTGTACATTGAACTGTGCCAGAAGATCCTTTGCCTCCTTTTTTACGTCCTCTACTTGCTCGCTTTAATGGCATGAAACACCTGATAATCCGTTCCTTATATTCGTGTACTTGAACAAATTTAGAAAAATGCCACAAGTAAATCTACAATCTTTAATTATATTTCATACTATACTATACAAATATGAAAGGACTCTGTCACAAATGTATGACCTCAAATATTGAAGTAATTGTGTCAAAAGGAGAAATTTTGTGTCACGATTGTTTTAAAAAACTTAATGCAAAAAACTAAATCCTCAAATTAAATTCTTGTTTACAGATGAAATTAGCTGTTTTTTCTCATTGTGTAATCGATTCAATTAAAATTGGTGACGCTTCGTATGAACAAGTCGGTGGGCCAGCATGTTATTGTAGCTGGACAGCAAGAAACCTAAAACTAGATGTTGATCTTTTCACTAAATTTGGTTCTGACTTTGATTCTAAAAATTATCTAATAAAAAATAAAATCAATTTTTCTAATAGCTTATCAGAAAAACCAACAACGCAATTTAAAATCAACATAGATAACTCTGATAGAACACTTTACCTAGAAAAAAAATGTGAACCAATTGAATATTCTGATATTGATGTTGATGGAACTGTGGTCAGTCCAGTGTTTGATGAAATATCTAGTGAAATATATGATTCAATCAAGCAAAATTCTAACTTTACCTTCTTGGATCCACAAGGTTTTTTGAGAAGAGTTGACTCGAACAATAAAATTTTCCTTGAAAAAACAGAAATTGATCTTTCA
>JAEHKV010000116.1 GCA_016838845.1 Nitrosopumilales archaeon
AACCAGAACCAGAAGTTGCACAGCCAGCTCCAGAACCAGAAGATATCTTTTCAGTATGTAAAAAAAACGTTGATAAATTTTTCACCGAAATTGAAAAATCAACACCAAGATATCAACAATCAGTACAAAAAATACAGCAAGATTACCTCAACGCATGGAAAAGCGTAATAAATTCAGCCATCTCTTTGGAACAAGAATATGCCGCCAAAGCAGGTTTTACCGTTGATGTGCCAGAAGCAACTCTAAGTGCTATTCGTGAAGTTACCCAGCAGGCCATCAAAGCATATGACGTTCAAAATAAGGTTGTAATGGATACAGCTGAGGCAACAAACCAAGCCTTCAATGCATTCAACGAGAATACAAAATCGTTTGCTTCACTGAACAGAAATATAATGGGATTCATGATATCAGTGATACAACAGAAATCAAAAAACTAATGAAAACCCATTTCTTTCCTTTTTTATTTACATTTGATACGAACTGTTAACTGATTTAATGAAATGTTACCAAAAACTTGTAAAATCAAACACCCAAACATAAAAGTTGGATAGCAACTACCTGAAACCAAACGCTGATCCTGAAACCATCGTCCACTGACAGTCAAATGCGCTTAACAGACTGACCAGTATTAGCGCACAATCCGTGATCTGGTTAAACACGTCGGTGTTTTCTCCAGATTATTGCTACCCATATAATTATCACAATCATACAATAAAAAGCTGATCGAGTTTTCTAAGAAATTTACTGGGGCGATCAATCTCTATCTAATATCTAAAATTTTATTTAAAAAATTTCGCTGATCATGTATACATACACAAGTTTTTTCAAATGCGCTTTAAATATTTGAAATTCAAATATACTGTATGGCTGAAGCTAGTTTGGCAGTCTATGGGGCAGCTATTGGTGTTGCGATATATCTTGCTGTCTTGGCATTCTATTTGAGACAGAGACGACCACATGGGCCTGAAGAATTAACACGAGAACCAGAAACAGGGTAAGTGGCATTTGGCTAAAATTGCTGTTCCATGATAAATGTAAATTATGTTCGTTATAGCATCTTTTTTCTAATTTTTATTCAATTCCAGCCCCACCTGTAGTATTTTTCTTAAACTCTTCCATCTTACGAGAGCATGTAAGTAATTCTTCGAGAGAATGTTTACTTTTTGGTCTTCCACATGTGGGACAGATTTCATCTCCCTCTTTTGGTCTAGGTGGCTCTGCCATTATAGCATAATGTTACGAAGAAATCGTTTAAGAGATTTTCATTAGCATTTTGTCAGAACTGTTACTGAATCTTTTTATCTCTGAAATAGCTATTTGAAACACGGAAGCTGACAGCGTGCTTTGAATAATGCGATTCGCTTATTCATTTGCTTAACTAAGTACTCCATTTCTTGTTGGCTTCCATTAACATTTGATATGAACTTTTAACGAGGAAAATAATCCATCACTTGTACTAGCATAGAAGAAAATTTGTTGCAGAAATTATTGAAAAATACGAAAAACTAGTCAAAGAAGGATTAACTGCGAAAAGAAATGATGTTATTTACAAAGCATTGGAAATTGGAGGGGTAGATACGCTAATCGTTTCTGCAGATTATCACACCAATTCTCAATTCAAAAACATAATGAAAATGCTGGAGATTGCAAAAAACACATCATCTAAAATTGAGTTTGCAGTTTCTCCAAAAATAATCAAAAAACTGGAAATTCATGATTCAGTTTTAGCCATACTTCGATACAGGATAAAATAATTCCAAATATGGTCAGGGTTTAGTTGGTATCTGAATGAAAGGAGTTCCACCTTCGCCCACTACAAGTGGCAGCTTACCATCCCATGCCTGGGTTTTTAGCCATTCCAAGTAGGCTAGATTTTGCGACAAGGCTTGGTTGATAATTCTAATAGCTTCGGCTTCACCTTGGGCTTCGGCAATGTTAGCTGCTGCAAGACCTTCTGCTTGTGCTGCACGTTGTCGTGCTTCTACCTCAATTCTTTTAAGGTCGTTTTCTGCCTTTAGTGCCTTTTGTTCTGCCTCTACTTTAGATTCAATTGCTGAAGAAAAGAGTGCTGAGAATTGAAAGTCAGTAATTGAGATGACTTCGGTATTGAGATTGTATATATTTAGACGCTTTGTGATCTCCGCTTCAATGTCGGACTTTACCTGTGGTCGTTTAGTGATCAATTCCTCTGCGTTATAATTTGCCGTGACTTGTTTTACAACTTCTTCTACCGCTGGCGCAATAATTCTATTTTGATAGTCAAGACCGACTTCTTTGTACAGGGTGTTAATTGATTCGGGATCTGGATGATAGTTAACCGTCACCTCAGTAGATACGGTCTGAAGATCTTTAGAAGCTGAAGATGTTCCCTTTACAAACAATAGTGTCCTGACCTCCATATTCACCACCTGATCTTGAAATGGCACCACAAAATGAAGTCCCTCATCCAGAGGTGGAGCGGTTACATCAACTGCATTCCAATGAAGTAAAACGCCTCTGTGGCCTGCGTCTACTATTTGTACAGCAGAGGCCGCAAGCACTCCAATAATAATCAGTACTATAATACCCATTGCAACTCCTTTGGCTGCACCCATATTCACGTTAATTTTTGGCCCTTCGTATTTTGACAATTTACTATTATTGCGTTGGTGCCATGGTTATATCATTGTATACGAAACTAAACTATAATCATGGCAGAAAAAATATCGGCAAGTAATCTAAAAGCACAAAAGGACGATTTTGTAATAATAGATGTGCGAGAGGTCGATGAACTTGCAGGTGAAAAAATAGAAGGTTCAACCCACATGCCTCTTGGTCTGACAATTCGTAACGCTAAGAAGAAGCAAATTGAAGATTTAAGAGGAAAAAAAATTTGTACCTACTGTGGAACAGATTATAGAGGAAATATTGCTGCTGATGAGCTGTCCAAAGAAGGATTCAATGCGGTTACCTTAGAGGGAGGTTATCCCTCGTGGAATCAATCTTAATTCCTTTTTTTATTTACATTTGATACGAACTGTTAACAGTTGTTATGAAATGTTAATCAAGTTCATACCTTTTGATCATCCTTAAATAATTTTATCCTATAATGTATCTTCATAAATTGACTATCTTTCTCTATTCAAGCCAAACCCCGATTCATTCAACGATGAAGTGAGGGGAATGGGTGAACGTAAAATGACTTTTTTGTGCTAATAAGAATGAAAGAGATTGGAACATTATCTAGCTTAGATCGCTTATTTTCTTTTCAAAAATGTCAATCATTTCGTTAACCAGATAGTCTCCGTCATGTACATGTTTTATTCCTGCTATTTTCTTGATTCGAGTCATTGTTGTATTAGTAATTTGTATTTGTGTCATGCATTATGATATCTTAATTGACATATAAACGCAGGATTTTTAGGATTGTTTGAAACACTTGCAATCACAATCAAACATTCCAGCTTTTCCCATACATTGATCATGATAGCCATTATCACATTTTTCACAAGTAACCATGATTCTATTGCACGTCCTAAAAAATTAGAGTTTTAGTGAGACTCTTAGTCCTTTGCACCTGTTTCTTAATGTAACTTCGGTTACCCCTGCTGCTAATGCAATAACTCTTTGTGAAGTATTTTTTCCATTCATCAAACATGAAAGATATAACGCAGCTGCTGCAAGCCCCATAGGATCTTTTCCAGATGTAATTTCCATCTCGATTGCGTTCTTTAAGATTGTATTAGCTCTTCGTTCTACCTTTTCACTTAGTCCAGCTTTGCTTGCTATTCTAGATATGGATTTTATTGGATCTACCAGTGGGATCTTTAGCTCTAGTTCACGCAAAAGGACCCTATAGCATCGTGAGATGTCTTTTTTCTTGATATTTATTTCACTTGAGACATCGGTTAATGTTCTTGGTGTTCCGCTATCCCTACATGCAATGTATAATGTGGCTGCAACAATACCAAGAACGGATCTACCCCTGACAAGACCCTTATCAATTGCCTTTCTGTAGAGATAGGCTGTCTTTTCTATTATTGCGTCAGAAAGGGCAAGCTTGTCTTGTAGTCTGTTTAATTCTGAGAAAGCATGTCTTAGGTTTCGGTCAGTGGTTTTATGAGCCTGGCTTCTACTGTCCCATGTTCTAAGACGTTTAACAATGTTTTTCATAGATGCTGACAGCGGTTTTCCAGTTGAATCCTTGTTTTCATAACCAATTATAGTAGCAAGCCCCATGTCATGCATTGTTAGGGATGTTGGTACGCCTGTTCTTGCTCTATTACTATGTTCGTCTTGTGTAAAAGACCTCCATTCTGGACCTGATTCATCAATGCGTTCAGAAATAACATAACCACACTTTCCACAAAACCTTTCTCCAGTTGTATTATCAGTTAACATCAAATTTTTTCCACAACGTGCACAGCTAATGCTTATGTTGAAAGTTTGTAAAACCATAGATAATATCCAAACTTAACTAGTTTGTCTCCTAATAAGAACCAGCATCTTTCATGATTTTTCTACTATGATGAAATTTTGCTCTATTTTTAGTAATTTTCAAGATTAAACAAACTTTTAGTTACTCTTTTGCGAGTTTTACATTTGATACGAACTGTAAACTAGAAAAAGTAGCTAATAATAGCTGACTTGTACCACATATTGTCAAGTACAATTCATCCTAAACATGGTACAAACAAAAACACAACGACGTGCTACTGCCCAAAAAGCTGCTCGTACAAGAAAAAGAAACGCAGCTGAGAAAGCAAGAAAAGCCGCCGCCAGAAAGAGAAAGCGTTCAGCTGGTAAAAAATCTAGTAGAAAAACAAAAAGAAGATCTAGGAGACGATAATTCTCCTCTTTTTTTAATTTATATTTTGATGCCAACTGTTAGCTATAACTAGATGTTAAAATGATGTAATCAATAGGCATCATAAGAATATTTTATAGCAGAAAAAAATTCTAAGACTCAAAAACATTCATCTAAATATTGTATTAAGACAATTAATTATCAAGGGATATTAGATGTTCTTTAGCTCGAAGAAAAAGGCAATGATGCTAGAACTGCAGCAATTAAAGTCAAAGCTCGACTCCATGAAATCAGAGCTAGAATCTACAAAGACAAAATATGAAATTACGAAGGCAGAATTTGAAGCAACAAAAGCCGAACTAATACGACTCCAATCTGAGAACGAATCTGTAAAATCAGAGAAAGATTCTCTTACATCAGAACTACAACAAATCAAGTCTGAGAACGAATCTGTAAAATCAGAGAAAGATTCTCTTACATCAGAACTACAACAAATCAAGTCTGAGAACGAATCTGTAAAATCAGAGAAAGATTCTCTTACATCAGAGTTTCAGAGGATAAAAGAAGAACTCGCATCCGTGAGTATTAAACTACAACAAGTCCAGTCTGAGAACGAATCCTTTAGATCTGAGAATAACTCTATTGCTGATGAACTACAACAAATCAAGTCTGAGAATGAAATGATAAAAGTGCAATTAACGAAATTTACAACTGAACTCGAGCGTATTAAATCCAAGAAAAAAAGAACTAGAAAATCAAAATCACGTACAACAAGATCTAAGAAAAAACGAGCTAGAAAATCAAAATTAAAACAAAATTAAACATGAATTTCTCAAAATTGTTATGGCGTCAAACTAATTTTACAAATCCCTATACAGGAACCAAACGTGTTTCATAAATGGTCTGGGTTTTAACGGATTCCAAACTAGATTCATAACTTACAAATATTTTAACTAGATTAAAACAAAGTATTCTATTGATACATGCAGAAGTTAGTGCGTATCCAATGGGGACAAATACTACGAGTTCTAGTTTTTACATTGCTAAAGGAATAGAAGCCATTCAGA
>JAEHKV010000117.1 GCA_016838845.1 Nitrosopumilales archaeon
AGAATTACATCTATTTCTGAAAAGGCTGAACAAATAGAATCTCTAAATGGAGTCATTGAAGGATGCAAACAACAGTTTCAGACAATATCAACAAAATCAGAATCGCTTGAAAATCTTACTGCTAAAACAAATTCTATAGAACAAAAGATCTCAAATATTTCTGATTTGGTAAGAAGATATGATGCCTCAGCCTCAGAATTTCACCAAAAAACCGACCATATTTTTCAGGAATTGCAAGGGCTCAAAAATGTCACAAGCAAGGCAGCAAGTGATACCTCAAAGGAAATGATGGCCCTTTTGAAGTTGTCAGAATATCAGTCAAACATGAGAATGAATTCAGAATCAAAATATGGTGAGACCAAAGATCTTGAAAACATGGCATCTCAAACAACGCAAATTATCAATTTGTTTGATAAACTTTCTATTGAGGCCCAAGAAAAAATGCCCATTCCCCATGAAGTTCGACTATGGGCGGTAAGCAAAATATTTGATTGTGCTGACAAATGGGAAATTAGATTTTCAGATGTTTTAAACATCCTGACAAATAAGCTGGGTCGAGATTTGCTGAAGGAGTCTATTAGAATAAAACAGGTGAGAGATATCTATGGAATTAGAGCTGTTGATGAAATTAGAAACGAGCTAAATATTTCCTAGACATCTTCAGAAGCATCATATGCCTTTAATTCTTGTTTCTTTCGCTTTAGAATTGCAAAAATACCTAAAATTCCTGCAATCCAAATAGTAGTAAAAAGAACGTTGCTACCACTAACGTACATGTATGGTGTTGCATCCATAATGTTTTCTTGAATAATTTCTGCTCTTTCCTTCACATCAAGCATTCCAGTGTGAAATGCAGAGCTGTCTCTTGGTACAGTAGAAATTTTTTCAACGCTTGTAATCATCACGTCTAAATCTGCTTGAATTCTAACAAAGCTTGTGGTTTCAGTTGGAAATAACCATACTGCATTTCCTTCGGCTGGCAAATATCCCTTTATTGCTTTAAGATGCCCCAAAATTGTTTGTGGATCAGAAGATGCCCCAATTCCTTCCAAATGACCTCTTGACAGGTCAAGTGGATAAACATCAGTTTGATAGCCAGTAAATGCCGAGTAAACACCAAATAGTATTATGCCTGCAATTCCAATCATTGCAATTTTGTAAATATTATTAGCCATTCTTTCTTCCTTAGTTTGAACGCGTATTACACTCGATTTATTTCTTTTAAATCCTGAATGTGATAAACTGAGATAGGAAATATAGAAAAATCCAACTGTTTGGATTCCAATGATTGGCGCAAAAATAGGATTGTTTGAGAAAATTGAAATGAAGATTCCTAAAATGCCATAAACCCCAAAGAAAATCTCAAGGAGTGTAGTTTTTGTAAAAGGCAGATTGTATGCCTTGTCTTTCCAATCATCAGTATTTTTTATAATGCCATACTTTGGAGTTCGCAAAAATTCATTTTTCTTCCCAAAAACAGCATCAAACACTGCTACAGTGTTATTAACAGACATTCCTGCGGTGTAAACAAGTAATGAAGGTAGGACCTTTGCCTTAGAGCGCCAAGATTTGTTATACATTTTATGAATAACTAATAGATATGCGCCAGGTCCAATTGCAAAGTATGCTGCAATTGTTATTGCTGGAATGAAACTAATTATGTATAGATTAACTTCAGAGGCCAAAAGAATTGGTAATGTAAGGAATTGAACTAGCATTAATGGATAAACAACATGTCTAGTAAGTTGAACAAAGGCCTGAATTTTTGCTTCAATTGCAATTTTTCGTTTTATTGCTATATTGCCAAGTAATTTGATTGCACATTGGATAGAACCTTTGGCCCAACGAAATTGTTGTCTTTTAGCAGCATTCATCTCTACAGGAAGTTCAGCATCAACAACAATGTCAGGAAGAAAAAGACATTTCCATCCCTTCATTTGAGCCCTGTAGCTTAGATCCAGATCTTCAACAAGTGTGGCAGTATGCCAACCACCAGCATCTTCTATACACTCTCTTCTCCAGATTCCTGCTGTTCCATTAAAATTCATAAAAAGTTGTGAGTTACTTTTCGCCGTTTGCTCAATTAAGAAATGAAAGTCTAAACTTAGTGCTTGTGCTTGAGTTATCGAAGAATAATTTTCATTTACGTGGCCCCATCTACATTGAATCAAACCAATATTGGGTTTTACAAAGTGAGATATAGCTCTGTTCAGGAACCATTTGGGAGGAATAAAATCTGCATCAAAGATGGCAACAAACTCAGTATCAGTAGTTTTCATTGCATGGTGAAGAGCGCCTGCTTTGTAGCCTTTTCTGGTGCCCCTTCTTACATGTTCAATTTGAAACCCCTGAGATTTGTAGTCATCAACCAAGTTCCTCACTAGTTCAACGGTATCATCATTCGAGTCATCTAAAACCATAATTCTCATTTTGTCTTTTGGATATTCCATAGCACAAACTGCGTCAACAAGACGAGCTGCAACATACTTTTCATTGTAGATTGGTAATTGGATTGTAATCGAAGGTGAATCAAGGGAGATTACACTATTCTTCTCATTACGTCGTGATGAAAGAAAAGCAAGGTAGTAAAAGTTGCAAGTATATGCCGTAATCAGAATTGCAGCAATGATAAAGAGATCAAAAACTAATTGAATGAAAGGGTTTACGTACATCC
>JAEHKV010000118.1 GCA_016838845.1 Nitrosopumilales archaeon
CATACACACTCTCTAAAATTACAATTTTTCTTTTAATTATAGGCTTAATCAACATTTGATACGAACTGTTAATCCTGAAAATTCTTAATTCTTAGTATAGACTAGTCACTTTCATATTTTTCTTTTGAAAATGCCAAAAAATCTTGGATTCGATTACTTACAATCAATTTTTGACCGGATTCTAAACGATCAATACTTCCACCTTTATCAGCTAATAAATAATTCAGTCTTTCTTGATATTGCACTAGCATCATGGATTCCATGCCTACCCAATATTTTGTATCTTTTTTATGTTCCAAAACAAAGGTTACTAAAGAATTTTCAACATTGTCTAAAATCTCATTTAATATTACTTGTGTAATTGGATTTCCTCTTTCAGTCATCACAAAGTCACTCAAAACTAGATAAAATAAGTTGCCAAACTTTGTTCACTATCCTGAAAATTCTTAAAATTACATTTGATACGAATTGTTAACGGAGTTTATGGAATGTTAACGATTGGTTCAATCTTTTCCAGATTTTTTGGGAACAAATTTTTTGCTGTTTTTGATACTTTCAAGAATACATTTGTCCGAACAATGAGTTAGGCACTGGTTTTCAAGTTCCTTACCGCAATTTTCACATTTTTTACCCATTTCTAACTTCCAAATTCATTTTTGTCATGTCCTAGATTCGACGTTTCACCTGCCAATCCCTTTGCTAGTTTGTAACAATATCGAGCCTCTTCAAATCTTCCCAGTTTTTCAAGTGCTCTTGATTTTCCTGCATAGGTTGATGGGCTCTCTGGTTCAACCTCTATTGCTTTATCATAATACGAAATAGCTTCATCATATCTTCCAAGAAAGTAAAGTGCGTACGCTCTGTACTTTAGAGCCTTTAGATTTAGAGGATCTTTTGCTAGTATGGTTGAAGAATAATCCAAGATCTCATTATATCTTCCAGAGGTTAACAAATCATGCATCTTCCACTCCAGATGAGATGTGTTTTCCTATTATCGTCGCCCCTGATTATCAACTTTGATAATCACCTCTCCCATTATTTTATTTACATCTCATACTGCTTATGGAAGCTAGCGCTAATCCTTTACCAAGGTTTTGTTCTAACATTCATTGGTGAACAGAAGCAAAAATGATCCAGTGACTAGCTTCCATTATTTTATTTACATTTGATACGAACTGGTAACGAAGAATGATCACGCCTATACAATCTATTTTTTCTAATTATTTCAAACAAGTCATTAATGAAAGAGAGGTAATTATCAAAATTGGTTTTCATAAAAATTGTATTTAATGGAAGGTTACCAAATCTCATGTGTTGAAAAATAAGATAAAGAAAATTCTAGTACCGTTAGATGGTTCTAAAAATTCTCTGCGAGGTCTGGATGTAGCGATTATGATTGCTAGACCTCATGAATCAATGATTACTGGATTTCATGTTCCCCCGTCGTTCCCATACGGAGTTCGTGTTACAAAAAAAATTAGAGAAGAATTTCACAAAAAAGCAGATCTGATTGTTAAAGAAGGAAAAAAAAAGTCAAAACAAAATGGCATTCCCTACAAAAGCAAGATCCAACGGGGAAACAACATAGGAAATGAAATTGTCAGATATGCTCATGCCAATAAATATGACATAATTGTGATTGGTTCTAGAGGACCAGATCCTGACTTAGACATGTTTCTTGGAAGTGTTGCTAATTTTGTGATACTTAGGGCAAGAATTCCTGTTGTAATTGTAAAATAATTAGGATTTTAATTGTTAACATTTGATACGAACTGTCGATGAGACTCCGTAATCTTAGATAGGATTACGAAATTTGAATAAAAAAAGGGTTGAATACTAGCCCCACTGCTAATCATCCTACTTTACGATCAATACTGGAACATTCGATTTATGCGAAACGTAATTTGAAACACTGCCAAGAAACGCTTCCTTTGCTGAGCCAATTCCTCTTGAACCAATTGTTATAAGATCGAAATTATTTTCCTCAGCAAACTTTACTAACTCTTTTCCCGTACTTCCACGTACAATTTTATCCTGAAATTTTACATTTTTTTCTGTAGTACGTTTCCTTGCCTCAGTCATCATATTTTCAGCATCTTTTTGTGCCTTTTCGGTATAAGGCGGTGAATCTCGGAACATCTCTAGCATGTTCGGAAGCACATTGAATCCAGTTATTTCTGCATTGTACTTTTGAGCCAGATCAACGGCATAATCCAAACCCCTAAGCGAATTTTCCGAAGCATCAAGTGGCACAAGTATTTTTTTTACATTTATTGTCATTGAGTACGGTAATATCATTTGATTATTTAGTGTTTTAGTTCAAACTACACCTACATTTGATACGAACTGTTAGGGAGTAGAACTTTTGTTCAATGCCCCAACTCGATTAATCTTAATTTCTCAGAGATGAAATCACACGGATTATCTGTAGATCGAATCTTTCATATGTTTAGTTTCAGTTTCTGTTTTCTTTATACTATCTTCAATTTTTTCCGCAATCTTTTCTAACATGGAAACATTGCAAGATGCACCTGGAATTAATTTTGATATGATGCCACACAACTTTGCACCTGTTTTGAAATCAGGCAGTTTTTCTTTTTCTGGATTGAACAAAATTACAATAACGTCTTGATTTTCTAGTCTGCCTTCATTTAAGAGCAGGCCAGCGATTCCAGGAATTATCCCATTTAAAATGATATGAATTTTTGCATCCTTTAATTTGGAATTGGCTGACTCTGTACTGCCAGCAGCAAAAAACCCGTCTTCTGTTATAATTGGAATCGGTGTTGGAACACTACTGATAATTAATGAGCATTTGTGGTTTTTGGACCAACTCAATAATAATTTCGCAGCTTCTCGGTGGAGTAATTCAGGAATAGAAAGTTGTGATGAAAAAACTGCAGTTTTTAGTTTGTTGTTGACAAAAATATTGGTTGTATAGTTTGGTATTCCATCTTTAATCACTGCTATTGGAGGAAATATCTCGGAATCTAAAATGGCGGCTAGCTCATAATCAGGGGTATTGATTAGCGATTCGGTAGCAATAGCATTTGTTATTCCTACAGAGGGCAAACCATCTATAACAAATCCACCCTCAATATTGATTGGTTTTAGTTCACGAATTTTAATTTTAAATTCTACCATAGTCTCTGTTTACATGTAAGCACAGAGTCTAAAATCTTTTTTATTCAATTTACATTTGATACGAATTGTTAGTTTACTATTACCGTTCCTTTCATCCATGGATGTAACGTACAAAAGTAACCATATTCTCCTTCATTTTCAAATTTGAATTCCCAATCAGAGCCTGCCTGAATGAATTCAGAGTCAAATTTGGATTCTGTCTCTGTAACTGTGTGAACCATACCATCATTGTTTGTCCAAGTAACAGTTGTTCCAGCCAAGATTTCTATGGCTAACGGAGCATAAGATTCTGTAATCTCGGGATTCCAAGAGTTTTTCACTATTGAAACCTTGTCTGTTTGAACTTTAGGAGTGTCAGTTCCTATGATGCCTTCTGAACCCAAATCATCATATTCAATGATCTGGGGGTTTTCAAGTTGTCTTAACAAATCCTCCTGCCACTCTATCATAGATACACTTCCTGGCATGTTACTTGGCTTTTCTATTGTCCTTAGCTCAGATGGGTTTTCAAGTACTTCCAAGATTGCCATAGACCCTCGTTCTTCCTGAATACCATGAACATGGAATAGATAACGTCCAGGATCTTTCCACTTGGCTTCTATTATTGCTGTATCGCCATTTGCGATGAGATGAGTTTGGGCATAGTATGGTTCATTCCAAAGTATTCCAGATGGCCAAACTTTGAAGATAGTGCTGTGTACGTGAAACGGTGATTGGAGTACGCCTCCAATGCCCATCACATAAAATCTGGCAAGTTCGTCTTTTACTACCTTGATTGGATTATCCATATACTGATTCGCATATCCATTGATTGGATAAAATTCTGTTATAGTAGCCAGTGCATCGTTAGGATCTAACTCACTTAGAACAAACAGATACTCTCTTGCTACTTCCATTGGATGGTGAACTGGATCAATTATCATTGCACCATACATGCCCATTCTCACATGTTCTGTTGTTGGAAAGGCATGACAGTGATACATGAAAAATCCTGCTTCTTCTGCGACAAAGTGATAAGTGTACTCTTCTCCTGGCAGTATTTGGGGAAATACTCCATCATTTGCGGAATCATGTGTTCCATGAAAATGGATAGTATGAGAAAATGGTGTTTCGTTTATGAATTTCACAGTCACATCATCACCCTCGTTGAATCGTAGTGTTGGAGCTGGAATGGTTCCATTGTATGTCCATACCTTTGTCGTAACACCAGGTGAAACTTCAATCTCTGCATCTTGTGCAATTAAAGTATAGACATGTTTCTGTGGATTTGGGTTTTCAGCTTTTGGATAAACATCAATTGATAGTGGCGCTGCTTGGGTTGTAATTTCAGTAACGTCTGACATATTAAGAAAAATTCCTGCTCCAACTCCAAAACCAATTATGACTCCAACAACAATATACAATATACTGGGTTTCATGACAAGAACTCATTTGCTTGTATTATAAAGCTGATTTTAATTCTTACATTTGATACGAACTGTAAATGGGTCTAAGATTAATCCAAAAACGGTCTGGGTCTAATGGTTTCAACATTGAGAATCATGATTACATCTTAAGTATCATTTTTACATTATAGTACCAGACGAGGATGCTGTAATCGCCTCCCCTGCAATTGGTTGATTAACAGTAAAATGGAACTCCTTGGGCCTCACAATACCTGTGGGGTACATGCTTCCGAGTAGAAAATCCTCGTCGTCCTATCTCATAGCAAAACCTCAATTATCACTTTTGAGAATTATGTCCAGCCAATAATAATTCTAAAATGATTAATTAAACATGCAAGAATTTCTTGGAACAAGTCCTGAATGGAAACTAATTATTGGCACAATCTCAGTCATGATCTTAGGCATTTCTCTTCTACTTGTACACAAAAATCTCGTTTTACTTCCAGATGCCATATTATTTGGAGCTGCAGCAATGTGGATTTCAGGAGCAGTACTTTCTCTCTATTTGATTGTAATTATTGCACGACGAAAACGTCAATCAGGTTTGGAGAGATGGAGATAATATCAAATTTTGAGTAACATTTGATACGAACTGTAAATTGGGAACGAACCTAGATTTTTGAAATGGTGTTTTTATTATCTGATATTCAACTTTGAGAATCAGGTTTGTATGTTAAATTAAGACAGAGGTTTCATTATTCTGATGGCAACACTTCAAAAAATTTTGGAACCTGATCAATTTGTAGAAGAAATTTTAAAAATAAGTCCACTGATACGTTTTTCAGCAATTTATTTTGAAGGCAATTTTTACACAAAAACACGAGATGATGTAGAGACTTATTTAGATTCTTATCAAACTACCAAATCCATGAGATACGCAGTTATGAGAATGATACAACGAGAAGAGCATTCTCAAAAGATTGGTAATGTCCATTATGCATTAGCAAAATATGATAAAGTAAATCGTGTTACAATTCCACTTGGAAAAGACGGGTTGATTATGTTTTCCACCGAACTCGAAGCGGAATGTGATTCAATTGCGGAAAAAGTTATTGAATTTAAGAAAAAAAATGAGCACTCGATTAACGTTTGATACGAACCGTTAAGGTAAACATTGAAGATCGTGCCGTGATTTTTTTAAACAAAATTTATCTTACAAGAAGGACAGAACAACTAACTCTTTGAGAAACCCCATTAGCCACGCTTCCAAGAATTAGCTTATACAAGCCAGTTCGGCCATGTGTACCCATTACTATAAGATCAATTTTATTGGATTTTGCAAGTGAAACTATTTGTTTAACCACAGAATTTGATTCTAAAATATCTATTGAAACACCAATTCCTTGCTTTTTAGCATTTGTTTGTATTTTGGATAAAGCCTTTTTTGCTGAATCTCTTTGTTTTTTGAGCAAAATTTCTTCATAATTAAGATTGGCATACAAACTTCTAGTATGGTAGAACTTTGGAATGACGGTGACAACAGTTAACTTTGAATTGAATTTCTTTACCATCTCGATGGCAATTTTAAAAGCACGAAACGAACATTCTGAACCATCGTAGGGAACAAGAATTTTTTTAAATTCCATGGAATAACTGATGTTTTTCTTAATTTAAGATGGGAACTAGATTCTCTGATATGATTTTCAGCCATAATAATAAAAAAGTAAATCACTCATTAAGATTATCTTTAAACTCAATATTGAGAATCAGAAACTCTACTAATATCACCGATTGACAAAAACAAAACTATGAAAAATGATAAGAAGGAAAAAGAAAAAAAATGGAAAAAATTTGAGCAGGAAGAAATGAAGGAAGAGAGTCATCAGCTGGAGATGAAGAAAGGATACGAACAAGACGAATCCTATGAAGAATCTAAAGACTAGCCAACAAAAAACATGATTACCAATCTGAATTATTAGTTAGGTTTCTCATTATCAATATTGGAATTTAGTTCTAGGCTTTATTATTTAATCAAACTAGAAGACATTTGATGTCCCTTCTTGAAAGAAAATCTAATTCTTCATATGACCAAAAGTGTAACCAATTTCTAAAAGAACCACAAGTCCGATTTGCCGGGGTACTCGATCCCATGGGAAATTTGATTGCTGGAGGATTCAAAGACGGGATAAAACCACTTGAAGATGAAACAGAAATACGCAAAATGTTCATGGAAGTAGTACTACGAGTCACTACAAGAAGCGAGTTTGATCAAAGTCTGGGAGAAGTAGAATATTCGGCTTCTAGAAGGAAAAAAGTAGTGGTGCTTAGTTTTCCTTTAGGGAAAAAAATTCTTCTTGTATCAACTGATAAAAACGTAGACATCGATAAGACTGCTAGCAAAATAATGAAATTTTTTGGTGTTTAATGAGACTAACATCATGTTATTGCCTTGATATCAATTTCTGAAAGACGAGGTTTACCAAACTTTTCTTCAATCCGTTTATACCATTCAGTTTCTTGCTTTGATAGAGGTCGTGTCTTTTTCATGGCATCCTCAATTTGCTGCATATTCACCTTCAACTCCTTTACATGTTTTTCAGCTTCAACTGGATCTTCATATTTGAAGATATGTTGACGAATGGCAACCATCACCGCAGCAGAGATAAATGATGCAATGTCTGCGCCCGTGTAATTTTCTGTCATATCTGCCAAGTGTTCAATATTAATGTCCTCAACCATGGGAATATTCTTGGTATGAATTTTAATTATTTGAATCCTTGAATCACGGTCTGGAGGGGGAACATAGAGATGTCTATCAAATCTGCCAGATCTAAGCAATGCTGGATCCACAATATCAGGTCTGTTGGTTGCCGCAATCACCACAACATCTTTTAAAACTTCTAAACCGTCAAGCTCTGTCAACAACTGGCTTATCATTCTTTCAGTAACCTTTGAATCTCCAAAATCGCTTCCTCTGACGGGGGCAATCGCATCAATTTCGTCAAAAAAAACAATACATGGTGCTGCTTGTCTGGCTTTTCGGAATATCTCCCTTACACCTTTTTCTGATTCCCCTACCCACTTTGATAGGAGTTCTGGTCCTTTGATACTGATGAAATTTGATTCACTTTCATTTGCAACAGCCTTTGCAATCAACGTTTTGCCAGTCCCTGGGGGCCCATAAAGAAAGATACCCTTTGGAGGATTTGCGTTAGCATAAGCAAACACAGATCTATATTTGAGTGGCCATTCTATCGCCTCCCTTAGCTCCTGCTTTAATTCTCGCAATCCGCCGATATCTTTCCATTGTACATTTGGTATTTCTACGAAAACCTCTCTCATGGCTGAAGGTTCCATCTCGTTTAGAACATTAGTAAAGTCATCCATGTTCACCTGAATCTTTTTCAAAACCTCTATCGGAATACTCTCTGCTGAGAGATCAATTTCAGGAAGTACTCGTCGCAAAGCTCGCATTGCAGCTTCCTTTGCAAGTGCTTGAAGATCAGAACCTACGAAACCATGAGAAATGTCAGCAATCCTGTCAAGATTTACATTTTTTGACAATGGCATTCCTCGTGTATGAATGTCCAGAATTTCTTTGCGTCCATCCCTGTCTGGGACTCCTATCTCTATTTCTCTGTCAAATCTTCCAGTTCTTCTGAGTGCAGGATCGATATCATTCACTCTATTTGTTGCAGCAATTACAACAACTGTTCCCCTTGAAGTAAGTCCATCCATCAAATATAGTAGCTGTGCCACCACTCGTCTTTCCACCTCACCAATGGCGGTCTCCCTTTTCGGTGCTATGGCATCTAACTCATCGATAAAAATTATTGAAGGTGCGTTCTGCTCGGCTTCTTGAAAGATGCCTCGAAGCCGTGCTTCACTTTCACCATAAAACTTACTCATAATCTCAGGACCCCCAATCGAATAGAAATTTGCGCTGGTCTCATTTGCTATTGCTTTGGCCAAGTACGTTTTGCCAGTCCCCGGAGGTCCCTGCAAGAGAACACCTCTGGGTGCTTTGACTCCCATTCGTTTGAACAATTCAGGATGCCGAAGTGGGAGATCAATCATTTCCCTTACCTTTGTGACCGCCTCTTTCAAACCTCCAATATCTTCATACGTGACAGTAGGAAGACCAACACCAGAGAAATCTTTCGCGACTTTTTCAGATACAATTATTCTGGTAGATTTTGTGACAATAAGTGGGCCAGATGGATTAGTTGACCATACAACAAAGTCTGTTCGCTGACCCATTATAGATAGTGGAATCATGTCTCCTTTAGTAACTACAAATCCTTCAAGCAAATTTGTCAAATACTTGCTTGCATCAATGATTCGTAAAGGTTCTGTTGACCTAAGTGTAATATTTTGAGCATCGTTTACCTCAATCTTTTTTATTTCAACCCTATCGTTAATGCCAACATTCAGTTGGTTGCGTATATAACCATCAATTCTTATCAGACCACTTCCTTTATCCTCTGGAAATCCATGCCAGTTTAAGACATTGGTCTTTTTTCTTTCTGATGATATCTCTATAGCGTCTCCACTGATAAGCCCAAGTAACTCTTGTGCCACAGGATCTATTCGAGCAATTCTTCTACCAACATCCTTTGGATTTGCTTTGGCAACAATTAGAAAGTTTTTTTCGGCTTTGATGATCATCTTATCAGTCATTACATTATTTTTTCTTAAATGTCATGTAATAGTATGCTTGTTGATTATCACAAATGATTTTAAAAATGAGTTTAAAAAATATTGAATTTAATCTTTAAAAGTGGAATTAAACTTGAAAATCTTGAATTGGATTTTTTAGGCCCCCAGCCACTTGTGGGATACTTACCTCGTATGTCATTGCAGAATCATCAGAATCAGGAATTCATGCGACAGATGATGAATCCTTAATGGCAGAAAAAATAGCAAAAAAAAGTTGAAAAACCTATTGAAGTTCTTGTCCACCGATTAATCAAATTTCAAAGATAATTATTTAGAAGATTACTCTCCGTATGATTCAAACTTGATGTCAAAGGATCCATCTTTTCTTTCATTTCGATTGGAAACAAAACCTAGTGGGGTCAAAAATGAAATGACTCTATTTATTGTATTGTTATATCCACAAATGTAAAAGAATGAATTTTTTGGAGTGATATTTTTTCCTAATTTTTTTTCTAGTTCTGACTTGTGATTGTCGATATCTATTAGCATGTCCCCCACCCTTTCAACATGTCCTGTCCAAGTCCTAGATGAAGGATGACCCAATCGGCTAATTGTAGGTATGTAGGTGAAATTCCAATTGTCTCTAGTATCAGATGCTAGTCTTTCAAGAATATTCTTGTAACCTAACTCTGCAACATTTTTGGCACCGTGAAGCAAAACGATCTTTCTTTTCGAACCTACTTTTCTCAAGTGTAGAATATAGCTGATAAATGGGGCAATGCCTGTACCTGAAGAAACGAGAATCATCTGCCTAGTATCGAGAGTTCCATTTGGTTTTTTATCTTCGATGGTAAAAGCTCCTGCAGGTTTTCGCCAGAAGATAAGCTTATTTTTTTTCAAAGTAAAAAGAGCACTGGTTATTTTACCTAAAACCGGCTTTGTTGCCCATCTGATGTAAAATTCATAATATCTTCTTTCTTCAGGAGGTGATGAAATCGAGTAAGCTCTGTACACCACCTTGTCTTTTATTTTCACTCCTAGCGGTACAAATTGACCTGGCTTGAAATCTAATATTTTGCTCTTATCTGATGGTTCAAGTCTAAATATTGCAAGATCATCCGTCAGGTTTTTCTGATAAATAATTTTGCCCTCGTATGGTTGGTATGTCAACGTTTTTCAATAGAATATGGCACTTCATTTATTTTTTTATTACTTTTACATTTGATACGAACTGTCGATGGATCCAAAATAACACCAAAAAAGGTAGTTGATATCAATATTGATAATTTTGGTGTCGTTTAATTATTCTCAAAATATTTGACAAATATGAGAGATGACTTGTATTGTCATTGTGGTCTTTGTGGCCATGAAGAAGTAAATGAATGTTATACTAAACACTGTAGCTGTTGTCTGACTGATCATCAGGGTGCATTTGGAAAAAACAGATAATTTTTGATAAATTAATTAATCAAAAAAGCAAGGTGTGAATTATTGATTGTAATAGTTTGTGGGCTTCCAGGAGTTGGAAAAACAACACTATCTAAAGCCTTAGCTCCATTAATTGACGCCATCATATTATCAACTGACAAAATTAGAAAGGAGCTAATACCAAATCCTACTTATTCCAAAAAGGAAAGAGAGTTTGTATATGAAATGTTATTATTAATTGCAAAATATCTTCACAATGCTGGAAAAAATTGTATACTTGACGCCACTTTCAATAGAGAAAAATCCAGAAACGAGGTGGCAAAAAAACTAGATCTATCATCAGAACAAGTATTCATTGTTGAATGTGTTTGTCAAAAAGATATTATAATTTCACGACTTGAAAACAGAAAAAATGATTGGTCTGATGCAGATATTCAGGTCTATAATAAAATGGCAAAAATCTATGAACCAGTAAGAGGCAAGCACATTACTGCAGACACAAGTAAGAATCCTCAAACAACGGCAAAAGCTGTAAACAAAATAATTCAAAAAAGATGAAATTTTCCCAACCAGAACTAGTTTCTATTCTTAAAGAAAAAAAAGATGTTTACCCCCACAAAGTATCAAAAATCCAAATAAATGAAACTCATATTTCATGGATACTTCTAACAGGTAAATATGCATACAAGATAAAAAAAGAACTAAAGTTTGGTAAAGTTCTTGATTTTTCTACTCTTCAATTAAGAAAGAAATTTTGTGAAAAAGAAGTCAAACTTAACAAAGTCCTCTGTAATGAAATGTATCTTGGGGTTGTAAAAATAGTAAATCAAAACAGAAATTTGAAGATTGTAGACCTACATTATCCTGGAAAAGCCCTAGAATATGCGGTAAAAATGATTGAGATTCCTCAAAAATATCTAATGGATGGCCTTGTAGATGCAAAAAAAGTAAATCTTAAGACAATAGACAAACTTACTACCATTCTAGTAAATTTTCATCATCGTACCCCCACTGGAGTTAAGATAAAGAAATTTGGGCAACCAAGATATATCTTAAAGAAAGTTCAAGAAAATTTCAGTACTCTTGCAACACTTTCAAAGGTTGATCCCGAATATGAGAAAAAGCTTGTCATGTTTATAAAATCTAATACAGAACTGTTTTATCAACGCATAAAAGACAAAAAGATTCGTGACATTCATGGCGATTTGTATCTCAAAAACATCTTCATTATGAAAAACAGGTTCTACCTATATGATAGATTAGAGTTTAATGATTCGTTAAGATATGCTGATGTCGCCGAAGATGTAGCTCATCTTGCTATGGATCTTGATTTTCACAAAAGAAAGGACCTTCGAAAGTACTTTGTTTCTCAATATTTAAAAAAGAGTAACGATTTTGATCTAAAAAATCTTATTTATTTTTTGATGTGTTACAAGGCCTGTGTTAGAGGTAAAGTTTCTCTTTTTCAAGCAAAAAATGAGCCAATGAATAAGAAGCGAAATGTTTTCCTTAAAGAATCAAAAAGGCATTTTAAATTAGCAGATTCCTACCTAACATCATTCTAAGTTGCATTTGATACGAACTGTTGATTAGAACACATCTTTTACCATTCAATTAAAAAAATTATCCTCCTATTTGCTCCGACCAAGGATTTGAAATTTGATAAGTGTTTTGATATGCATCAACAATATCTCTTGCAGTAACAATACCAACTAGTTTTCCTTCTTTAATCAATCCCAGTCGTTTAATGTTATGAGCGGCCATAACACTTGCAGCTTCATTTCCTTTTATTTTAAAATCAGCAACAATGAGGGGTGATGATGAATAACCTCCTACTGGTCCATCTAAATCAGCATTATTTGCCAAGACGTATACAAGAAGATCTCTTTCAGTGAAAATCCCATAATCCTTTATCTCATCTATAATGACACTCCCAACTCTCTTCTCATGTAAAATTTTTACAGCATCTAAAATCGTAACAGAATATTCACATTTGATTATATTGCTACTAACTACATCTTCTAAGGAAGGCGCAATGCTAGTTTTTCTAAATGCTCTTAACATGTCTGAAGCGGTAATAATGCCAACCAATTTGTCATCATCAAAAACCAAGAGTCTTGTTTTCTTGCTGATCATTATTTTTGCAGCATCTAATATGGTATGATCTAATGTAATCTTGACATATGGTTGAAAACCCATATCTCCAACTTTAAGATCCGATGTGTCTTTGGAAAGAGCAACAGTTCGTAAGATTTCTCTTTCTGTTAGAATTCCTTTTGGGAATGTCCCATCACTAATGATAAGATTGCCAAACCCTCTTTCTGCCATAAAATCTACTGCATCAGCAAAAGGGACCTGTGGACTTACTGAGATCGGATAAGGAGTCGTGTAATTAGCTACTAGAAGGTTTCCAATCTTTATTCCCATGATTTTGTTTAAAGTATGTGGTATTTGATTACTGGAATCAAATATCAATCATGATAATGTATGGTATCAAAACATTCTATGATGTTTTAGGATGTTATTATCAAACATGGAAATGTTCAATACTCTATTTAGGAATAAACTAGAACTTAAAATATGCAAAAAAATGTAAGAATAAAAAACATTTTAGTTCCACTTGATGGGTCAAAAAACTCTGTGCGAGGGTTGACTCACGCAATAGATCTTGCTAAACAAAACAATGCTACAATTTTAGGAATTCATGTCATGCCGACATTTTTTTTACACTCAACGTGGAGGCCCAGCAACCTAAAAGAAGAGATGTTAAAAATTGCTAAACGTATTATGAAGTCAGCTAGGAAACATACTGAAAAAGAGGACATTATCTTCAAAGAGAAAATCCTGTGTGGTTTTCCAGGAAGCGATATTGTAAAGTTTGCTAACAACAAAAGAAATAATGTTGGCACAATTGTAATTGGTGCTAAAAGTAAGGGTGTTTCAAACTTTGTTTTTGGAAGTGTCTCAAATTATGTCTTGAACAAGACAAAGGTTCCAGTCTTGGTTGTTTAACTAAGTTTGATTAAAATTTGTGAAAAAGGTTAAGACATGAATCCGAAATCAAAGACAGAAAATATTGAACGAGATGATCAGATCCCAAGAGATGCTATTTGTACATGTAAATCGTGTCATCATGATTTTTTTCGTGATTGTATCAAATCTTCATGCACGTGTTGTGAGAAAGATGAACATTCAATGATCCTAGATGGGACAGAAGGATTCCTATCACAAAAGCCAGAATCATATTTTGGCGAAGCCAGTAAAATAAGAAATGAAGACCTCATAAAAACAATGAAGGTGAAAGGATTTCTTACAGACAGTAAAGTTGAGGAAGCAATAAGAAAGGTTCCTAGACATCTTTTCGTACCTTCAAACGTTATCAAGTTTGCCTATGAAGATGTACCTCTTCCTTCTCAAAATGAACAAACTATATCTCAACCATCTGTTGTTGCAAGAATGACAGAGTGGCTTGATGTAAAGAAGGGAAACAAGGTTCTTGAAATAGGATGTGGATCTGGATGGCAATCTGCAATCTTATCGTTCTTAGTCGAGGATGGCAAAGTATTTTCCATCGAAGTCTCATCTCTTCTGTTTGAATTTGCTAAAAAGAACCATGCAAAGGCTGGCATCAAAAATGTTGAAATAATTGAAGGTGATGGTTCGCTTGGCCTTCCTGAAAAATCTCCCTTTGACAGGATAATCATCACGGCAGCATGTCCTAAGATTCCAAAACCTCTTGTTGAACAGCTTTCTATGGATGGATTGCTAGTAGCGCCAATTGGAGAATTTATGCAATCGATGGTACTTTTGAAAAAAACCAAAGATGGCATAAAAGAGTTGAAGAGAGAATTAGGTTATTCCTTTGTTCCATTAAAGGGAAAGTTTGGCTTTCAGTCAGTATGAAAAACTTTCCTAGATTTGATATCATTTTTGATATTTGATTCCTACAATAAAATACTGAAAATATTCAAAATACCAATAAGACCGAAAATTAAAAAATTCTGTACCTATTGATGTATCTCAAGACTCGTTTAGGGGATTAGATACTGCCACTTCATTTTTTTACAAAAACTATCTTACAACGAGTACGGGACAACTAACTAATCTTGAAACTCCATTTGCAACACTGCCAAGAATTAACTTATTCCAGCCAGTTTTCCCCTGAGTTCCCATTACTATAAGATCAACTTTATTAGATTTTGCAAATGAAGCTAGTTTTTTTACAACGGAATAATTATTCAATACTTCGGTTTTAATGTCTACACCCTTTTTTAGTGAAAGGGATTTAAGTTTTGAAAACGATTTGGTTACTTCTTTCATTTGATTTTTTGTTAATTCTTCTCTAATTCCATAATCAACAAACCACCGACCAGAATATTGTGACTTGGTAATACATGAAACAACAGTTAATTTCGAATCATAATTTTTTGCAAGATCTAAGGCAATTTTAAAAGCGTGAAGAGCACACTTTGAACCATCAAATGGAACAAGAATATTTTTAAAAAGCATATTGAAACCTCACGAAAATAAGATTAAAAGCAATAACCCCATTCTCATAGTTGAATATCACATTTGGAATTTAGATGTATTGAATCCAACATTGATAATCAAAAGTTCATTGATAAGCAACCGAGACGTTGACAATATAGAAAAATGCTTGCATATATTCTTCTAAACTGTATTCCTGGAAATGAAAAAGATGTTATCTTAGAAATTAAAAAATTACCTAAAGTAGTTGAAGTTAATGGAATTATGGGAAAGTACGATATTTTTGTAAAAGTGGTGGGAGAAATTCCTGGTGACATAGATTTTGCTACCGCTAAAATTAGGTCGATTAAAGGAATAACTCATAGCTGTACAATGACAGCTCTTTATTTTCAAGGTGGAACCATAGATGCAGAAGTTAAAAAATAATTGAAATTGGATTAACAAGATGGGTCTGTGAAATAATGACAAAATGCCAGTGTCTAGAATGTGATTGCATGTCTGAAGGTGAGGCTGATTTAGAGGGCAAATACCTATGCAATTTCTGCATGATGGGAAATCATGAACATAAATATTAAGAATTCAGTTTTTCTGTGACTGATTAAGAGTTAATAGATTTCATGATTTGCCGCCTAATTCAGTTAATCATGAAAGATTCCTGAATGGTTTAGATTCCACGTCTTTTTAATCGCTTTTGATCTGTTTCTAATTGTTACTTCTGTTATGTTTGCTGCATCTGCAATATTTTTTTGTGTAACTTTTTCATTCATTTTCAAACAAGTAAGATATAACGCAGTAGCTGCTATTCCTGTGGGACTTTTTCCATCACTGTCTCCACTTCTTTGATATTCCTTAAGAATTTCTATTGCATAACGTTTTGTTTTTTCTGAAAGACCCAAATTGTTTGCAATGCGTGTAACACATGGTATGGCATTTATCATAGGCATCTTTAGATCTAATTTTTGTACTAAAATGCTATAACACTTGATAATCTGTTTTCTTTTAACATTACTTGCCTCAGAAATATCTCTTAGGGTTCTTGGGGTGTCTGCATCACGACATGCAGCATAAAGAGACGCTGAAATTAACGCAGAAATTGATCTTCCTCTAATTAATTTTTTGGCAATAGCTTTTCTGTAAATATACGCTGTTTTTTCAATTACAGCATCAGACAGCCCAAGTTTATCTTTTAATCTTCTAAGCTCATTGAATGCACGTCTAAAGTTTATGTCAGATGCCATGCAAACTTGACTTCTTTTATCCCACATTCTCAGACGTCCCATCGTATATTTCATAGAAGTTGAAAGGTAATTTCCTGTTGCATCTTTATTTGTAGGATTAATAATTGTAGAAAGACCCTTGTCGTGTATGGTAAGAGTTGTGCCAATTCCTGTTCTACTTTTATCAGGGCCCCCATCTAGAAAATTACGGTATTCGGGACCAGTGTCTTCAATACGTTCAGATATTACAGAACCACATACATTACAAATCAATTCTCCAAATTCTGAATCAGTTACGATGTTGCCTTTTTTACATCTAGAACATCTTTTTTCTAAAACTTGTACACTCTGATTTTGTAAACTCCTGTTTGCTTCTTTTTCTTTCACCATAAACGTACTATTATACATAAAAATACACATATATACATTGTGTATAATTATGTATAATTATATATGCCTCGAATATCAAAGGCATACATGCCAATATCGTTTGTTGCAAAGATTGCAAAATCTGGAACAGATTCTAATGGCAATGAAAGACGAATCGTCATAATTCCTATTGATCGCCTAAAAGATGTTACAAAGTATAATGGAAAACAAGTTAAGGTAACTATAGACGAAATCTAATTCATACTTCAAATTTGGAAATCAACTCTGGTCTTTATTAATCAAAAATTAGAAAAATAATTGTGATTATTGCAAAAAACTTGATGCACGAACCGATAACAATTCTTAGAGATTCTTCTCTTTCAGATGCAATAAAAAAACTTCTTTACTATAACATTAGTAGACTAATTGTTCGAAAAGATCTAAAACTAGTTGGCATTTTAACAGAAAAAGATATTGGCAATTTCTTGTTCAAAGATACTTCAGCCGCAAGTCTGGAACAAATTCCTATAGATAAAATTATGAAACCAATTATTTTCATTGATGGTACTGCCTCAGTACAAGACTGTGCTAGAACCATGATTTCAAATGGGATTAGTTCTTTGGTCGTTGGCACATCTGAAAAGGCTGAAGGCATATTAACCAAAACTGACATTGTTGCAAATTATGCAGAAAGCCATGTTGGTGAAAATAAGGTGGTACAAATCAAAAATCCAGGATATGTTTCCGTTTCAACAGAGTCCTCTCTTTCAGAAGCAATCCAAAAAATGTTTGAAAATAACATATCAAGAATAATTGTTACAAACCAAAACAAAAAACCAATAGGAATTATCACCTTTAGAGATTTTTTTGGGATATCATTACAATTGGCTAGTGAGCAAGATGTGACTGAATCTGCGGCTCTTTCAGGTCAAATTAGAAAGGGTTTTCTCTCCGATGTGGGATTTGGCGGAATCTCATTGGCAAGAGACATTATGACACGTAAAATACTTTCAGTTAGTCCTGACGATGATTTGTCATATGCATGCAAATTGATGATAACTAATCAGATTAACGGATTAGCAGTTGTAGACAAGGAAGGAAAAACTGGAATAATTAGTAAAACTGACATTGTACAATTCTTAGCGGGGTATATTGGTATAAGGGGACTTGTTTTAAAGAAAAAAGTTCTACAATAGTATTATTATCACAAATGCAAATCATGTTACTAGCTTAAATTAAAAATCAAAAAAAAGTAGATATGTTTACAGAATTAATTTATCAACATTTAAAGGATATTTATCAAACAAAGGTAGATTCGTTAACGAGTCCTGCTGTAATTATTAATTCCTCTGACACAGTTTCTCAGGTCATTCATAAAATCTCAAAAAATGGAATATATGATGTATTTTGTCTTGAATCAGGTTCTGTTTTAACAACTAATGTAAGAACACTACTTGCTGGAAAAGATATTGAAGATATGAAAGTAGGGCCTTTTCTATACCCAATCCGTTTTTTGTCTCCGGGAGATACAATACAAAAGGCTGCAAATATTCTTGCCTATCAACGAATTAGAGCCGTTCCATTTGTTGAAAATAACCAACTTGTTGGAAATGTAACTGCTAAACGAATCTTGGAATTACTTTCATCCAAAGATAACAAATGGATTACTGCAAATCTAATTTTTACAAGAAATCCTATTACCATAAAATCCACCGAATCTTTGAGTGCTGCGCGCAGCCTTATGTTAGGAAAGAGAATTGATCATCTTCCGGTAATCCATAAAGACAAAGTAAGGCAAGTTTTGACCTCATTTCATCTTCTGCAATCACTAA
>JAEHKV010000119.1 GCA_016838845.1 Nitrosopumilales archaeon
AATCAATCTAGCCTCAAAAACTGGAACATAAATTTCGTTTACTTCCTTTACAATCAATTCGTCATTCAGTTTTCTGACGTCAGGATCTAATGGTTTTTTTAATTTTTTTGAAAGCTTGTCAATTACAGCTTGATGTTTTAGTTCTGAGCGTTTAACGTTTGGTTCATTATTTTGTAAAATTCTTTTTGGGTAATTTTCAATTGTTTTTGAATTAATTTTAAATGGAAAACGAATTTCTTTTCCATGGTGATCAAAGAAAATCTGACCTTCCTCTTCTACAAAGACGTGTTCCTCTAACCGCATGTCAACTTTGTTTTTAGCTTTCTTAGTCGAAAATGCTTTTACAAAACCTGATTTTGTTCTAATTGGAAAAATTCCATCACCCAATACTATTTCCCTAACGTTACTATCGACAGAAATTGTGTGAGTCGCTTTACGATAAAAATCGGCCACATATTTTCCTGATACTGATAAAATTGATTCATAGAACAGTTTGATGGAATGAATGTGAACCTCGTCTCTTTTTGGTCGCATAAGACGGCCTCGAAAAGGTGTTGTCTTTTTTTCCTCTAAAATATCAGCAGCATTTCTGTCATCAATTCGCTTTTTTAAAACAATTGTTTTTGTTTCGTACTGTTCTTTGCCCAATTTATCTCAGAAATATGTTCAATTCTTTCCATAATAATCGTTCTTATGAAAAAACAGAAAAAATATAGCCAATCCAAATTGTGAGTTAATGAAGTGAAAATTACTAAGGAAAATATTTTTTCAAAAGGAAAAATAAGAAAAGTAAATCCAAATTATTTTACAGGTCCAGTAGTGGCTAGAGAAATTTCTAAAATTAAATCACCAGAACATAGAATATATCATGTCACATTCAAAAATGGGGCCAGAACCAAGCTACACCATCACCAAGGCGGTCAAACTCTGATAGTGACAAAGGGATTAGGAAATTTAGTATACTACACCAGAACAGGAAAAGGTCGTTCAAAGTTCAAAATTAAGAAAGCCAAAGAAATCAAACTAAGATTAGGCGATGTTGCATACATTTCTGCAAAGAAACTACACGCACATGGTTCCATTAACAAAAATCAAACCTTCTCACATATTGCAATTAATTCTTCACCAATAAAAAACCAAGAACCAATAACTGTTTGGTTTGAATCAGATTTTAAGAAAAAGGTTTTGAAAAAATTATGAAAAAAAAAGGTCATATCCCATGTCATTAAAAAAATTGCCTGAAATTCCTGAAGTAGATGGTTCAGAAGGAACCAAAATTAAACAAATCTTCCATCCTCATAATACTCTAAATGGAATTCAATACAGCGTTGCCCACTTTTCACTAGAAAAAGGAAAAAAATCCCAGCTACACAAAATGAAATCGTCAGAGATTTACTATATCCTAGAAGGTGAGGGCATACTACACGTTGATGATGATAAACACCAAGTTTCTGCAGATGACTCGATATACGTTGCTCCCATGTCAAAGCAGTTTATTGAAAATACTGGAAATGGAAAATTAAAATTTTTGTGCATTGTTGATCCAGCCTGGAAGAAAGAAGACGATACATTATTGGAATAAATTCACTCGTTTGAGGTGAGGGAGTTATGAGATTGTTTTTAACATATTACAAGTATTAGAAATCAAGTGGATAATCACCAAGCATACCAAACCCTCAATGTGAATTCAGATACTTCATTGAAGGATCTAAAAGTATCTTATAGAAAATTAGCGCTAGAATTACATCCTGACAAAAACAAAGATGGAGGTGACGGAAAAGAATTCAAAAAAATTACAGAGGCATATCATATTCTAAAAAAGGAATTCAAAAAATCAAACCCAAGTAAAATGAAAACATCGCAACAATATACAGAGACTAAAACGAAGAAAAAACATAATTTCAAAGATCGTTCCAAATGGGGCCCTTCTCCCGGTAAAACTCCTGAAGAAGACTGGGGCAGATTCACAAAAGACTTTGAGGTTGAAGATCCTGCTGGGTGGAAAAAATACGAGAGAAACTTTTGGAAGGAATATGACAAAACAATCAATACCTCTGGAAAAAACGGTGAGTTTGACAAAACAAAGGAACCAAAGGAGCAGCCAAACATTTTCGTTGATGTTGATCACAGTTTATGCATTGGATGTTGTAGTTGTGAAACAATTGCTCCAGAGGTATTTCTGGTTGACAAGATTAGTAGAATGAATCCAAAATCCAGTGTTATCAATCAAAAAGGGGCACGTTTCAATAAAATAATGGACGCTGCCAAAACATGCCCTACAAAAGCGATTTCTGTTGATGATATAGATACAAGAAGAAGACTTTTTCCATTCTAATTTTCTAGGCTTTTAGTTTTTCAAGTAGTTCATTGAATTCTTCGTCCGTAGGTTTTGGTCTATCTTTAAACATACTATGAACGGGTCCTGCGGAATCATCTTTGCTTCTTGGAATCAAATGGATATGTACATGTGGAATTTCCTGACCACTATCTTTTCCATTGTGGAGTGCAACAAGTGTAGCATTTGTCAAGTTATCAACTTTTGAGATGACCTTTCTAACAGTTTCAAAAAGTTCAGCATTTTCTTCTGGAGGCATATCTTGCAACTTTTCATAGTGATTTTTTGGAATTACAAGAGAATGGCCTTTGGTTAGTGGAAATGCATCCAAAAAAGCAAGTGTTTTGTTGGTTTCATCAATAATTTTTGCTGGAATTTCTCCCTTTACAATTTTACAAAATATACAATCCACATTATCAGTTAAAGATGGAGAAATATTAAATCAGCTAAAACAAATGCTCGCCAAAAATTGCACCATGTTTCTTAGAATCATTCCATTCAACCATTACCACATGCCTCCGTCTGCAGCACCTTCATCCAACTTTTTTTCAGGCACATTTCCATGAGCTTTTTTCATATGTCGCTCCAATCGTTGTGATTCATGAAGTTCCAGCCCACATTCTTTACATTTTGTCCCAGTTTTTTTTTCTTTCTTGAAAAGTCCCAATATTCACTACAATTTTGAAATACATTATAAGCCATGCGAAGCATCCTTTAAAATTAAAAATTTTCAGGATTAACAGTTCGTATCAAATGTTAAATCCGTGAGAAATTCAAGACTTTTTGTTTCCATTTATGGTGACGAGGAGCTACTCTTAGTCTCATACCACAGCATGGACAAAAAAATCCATCATATTCTATGTATACATCACAACTATTGCA
>JAEHKV010000120.1 GCA_016838845.1 Nitrosopumilales archaeon
GCTTGGAGTAATAGACAGATGATCACACATTGGACTAGAAAATCATTTGCTCGTGTATTCAAACAAACAGAATCAGATCTTGAAATGAATTTAGTTTATGATGTTGCACATAATATAGCAAAGATTGAAAAACACAAAATAAATGGAAGAGAAAGATCCGTTGTGGTTCATAGAAAAGGTGCCACAAGAGCATTTCCCGCAAATATGGAAGAAATTCCAAATAAATACAGAGACTTGGGACAACCAGTTTTCATTCCAGGTTCAATGGGGACTGCAAGCTGGATTCTACTTGGTCAACCAAATTCAATGAATCTTACTTTTGGCTCAACAGCGCATGGGGCAGGAAGAATGATGTCCAGGTCTAAGGCTAGGAGAAATTACACTGAAGCCGGGGTAAAAAAATCACTCAGTGACAAAGGAATTTTTGTCAAGGCTCTTACCAGAGACGGTGTGGTGGAAGAAGCCCCTCAGGCATACAAAGATGTTGATGCGGTAGTTCATGTATCACATGAATTGGGAATTGCAACTAAAGTAGCAAAACTTGTACCAATGGGTGTGATTAAGGGTTGAGTGAAGAAGACAGAGAATTAGAAAAGTTGAAAGAAAAACGCCTTGCCGAAATGCAAAAAAATATTTCCTATAAACAAAAACAAGATGAATTTCTAGCTTCTCAGAAGAAAAACCAAGAAAATGCACCAAAACCACGCGATATACTAGTCACTCAGCTGGGTCACAGAGGCCTAGAGGTTCTTGAAAATGCTGAGAGACAATTTCCAAATGAAACAAAAATTGTTGTTGAAAAACTTGGAGAATTGATTTCATTAGGTGAAATTAATGAAGAGATTGATGGCGGAAAACTGTTGCTTCTTTTTAGAACAGTTGGGCTTAATATTCACGTCGAGACAAAAATTAATGTTGAACAGGATGGAAAATTTGTTTCTCTCTCTGAGAAACTTAGTAGTAAATTTTCTAGTTCTGGAGAATCCACAAATCAAGAATAGATTATACAATGACAACTATAATTGAAATTGGTACAAAAAATTATGATGAACACATTCTACCAATAAAAAAAGCACTATCACACCTTCAAACAAACTGTGAAGTAACTGATGGTTACCTAATCGGTAAACCAACTTCAAAATTTGGTTGGACATTTTTTCAATTATCACTAAAATCAAGTTTTCATGATAATATAGAAAAAAATTTTTCTGATATGATTCAAAAATATAGAGAAAAAAAAGAAGAAAAACTTTTAAACTTTTTATCTGATTTTTTTGAATCGCGTGGATCCAAAGTAAAATTAAAACTAATAGAGTATTATTAGACTCTTCTTCCTCTTTTTCCGCCCTTCTTTCTAGTAGTATCGTGAGGAATAGGTGTTACATCATCAATCCGACCAATTTTGAAACCACCTCTAGCTAGAGCTCTTATCGCAGCTTGTGCACCTGGACCTGGAACCCTAGAACCAACACCACCTACTGCCCTCACTCTAATGTGAAACCCAGTAATTCCTTTAGTTCTTGCAACTTCAACAACTGCATTAGCAGCTTTCATTGCTGCAAATGGTGAAGATTCGTATCTATCTGCATTTACATGAATTCCACCAGAGCTAATTGCAACTGTTTCAGCACCAGTTAAATCAGTCATGTGAATAATTGTATTATTATAACTACTAAAAATATGTACAACTCCCCATTTTTCTTTTACTTTTGTTTGTTTTTCATCTTTTGATTCTATTTTAGATTCTTGTTTTGTTTCAACTTCTTTTTCCACTTTAGCTTCAACTTCTTTTTCCACTTTAGCTTCAACTTGTGTTTCAGCTTCAGATTCTTCTGGTTTTGGTGGAATTTCCACTTTAGTCACTGCTTCGTTTTCAGACAATGTGTTCCACCACCTTAAAGGGTTTAAAAAACATTAAGCTTTCAAATGCTGCCAACCAGCATCTTTAATTTTTGAAATTTTTCCATTTTGAAGGTAAACTACTCCTTTTCCCTTTGTCACATAACCAATTTCTAAGAGAGGAATTTTTTGTTTTGAGGCGATTCTAGTCACCTTTGACCTGTTTTTTGGTAATGTTGTAAAAACAATTTCAAATTCTTCACCTCCATTGAAAACCAAGTTTTCAAAATTCAGTTTGTTAAATCTACAAAATTTGATAAGATCATTATTGCAAGGAATTTTTGTTATTACAAATCTACGCTGATTTTGTCTTGATAACTCATTTAAGGTAGTTGACAATCCGTCACTTGAGTCCATTGATGCAGTAAAATAACTACGTGCTTGCATTCCAAACTTTAATCTTGGATTGGGCCGTAAGCTAAAGGATTTTGCTTTTTCTCCAAATTTCTTATCTGCTTTTTTCTTTTCTAAAAGGATCTTCAAACCCGCAGCTGAATATCCAAAAGGTCCTGTTACAAATACCAAATCTCCAATTTTGGCTCCCTTTCTACGAATGATATGATCTGCAAAGCCCAGGAGGGAAACCCCAATAACCAATTCCTTTCCCTCATTTGTGTCTCCACCCAAAATTTTGAAATTAAACTCATTAGCGGCCTTTGCAATTGACTTACTTATTTCAACAATTTTTGATTTTGAAAATTTTCGTGGTAGAGTAATTGAAATTACTCCATACAACGGTTTAACACCTTTTGCAGCAAAATCACTCACACATGCTACAATACTTTTTCTCACTGCGTCAGATGTTTTAGTCCGTGGTGGAATGTCAGTACTTTCAACTAATGTATCTGTATTAATGACACAATTTGTTTTTCCGAATTTAAAAAATTCTACATCTTCAGGAACAAATTTCTTATTTCCTAATTGTTTTTGAAATAATTTAATTATCTTTTTTTCATTTAACTTGTTCATAACTTTGCTTCACTAATTGTTTAGTTTGTTCTAGTATAGATTTACATTTTTCAGAATTATTAGATTCAGATGAAATTCTTATGATATCTTCCGTATTTGATTTTCTAATTAAGATCCAACTATTTTCATCAATTATTGCTTTAATACCATCAAGTGTATCCACTTGACTATAGTCCTGTCTCATTTTATTATAAAGCACTTCAAGAGTTTTGTCCTGTAGATTAGAATCAATCTCAATCTTGTCTCTACTTTGATGAAATCCTTCCATGAATGACAAGATCTCATTAAATTGATCAGTCCCAATCATTGATGAAATCAATCCGCTAGTTAAGATACCATCCCTACAAAAGTTGAATTCAGGTAAAATAAAACCACCACTACTTCCTTCTCCACCTGCTTGAGACTTTGTTTTTAAAACTAAATCAATAACATTTGCTTCTCCAACTTTAGATCTTTGAACATCTCCACCATTTTCTTTGATAAATTTCTCAATTGAAACGCTTGTATCTATGCTCAAAACAAATTTTTTATAACCAAGTTCTAATGCTTTTGCTACTCCAAGCCCAACTGTAACATCAGGTGATTTTTTTTTCCCATCTTTAACAATTACTAGCCGGTCACCGTCCAAATCAAATGCAAACCCTATGTCGTTTTTGGTATCTGTTCTCAGATCATCAAGATCATCAGAAGTAGGGTCTGGTCCTCTTGAGGAGTTTTCAGGCTCAGAATTGATTACATGTACCTTACAACCAATTTTTTCTAATAGTGAAGGAGCAACAAATTTTGCAGCACCACCACCAATATCTACCAGAACAGAAGGATGACTGTCAACCTTTCCAACTAAATTTACTGCCTCATCGATATAATTAGAAGTAATTCTACTTTCTTTTCCAATTTTTGATTTTGGTATTGACTGTTCCTGTAAAACTGTTGTTAACTCTTGTTCATTAATTCCTCTTCCCTCAACAATAAATTTTAGGCCATTCCATTCAAGTGGATTATGAGATGAGGTTACAACAATGCCTGCACCATATTTTCTTGCTTCCCTAAACACAACCGGCGTTGGCGACATTCCTAAATTGTAAATATCAACTCCATTTTGCATAACACTCGCACAAGCTGTTTCCCTAACCATATTTGCTGAAGGTCTTGTATCATTTGCTATGACACACTTTCCTGATTTTATTAATGCAGAAAAATTATTACAAAATTTCAAAACATCCTTTAATGTAAAATCATTTCCAAAGATACCTCTTATGCCAGAGATAGACTTTTTCATTTATTCAAACCAGAAAGGCTTTTTATAAACTCTGACTGCATATCCGAAAGTGCCTCGGTAGCTCAGTCTGGTAGAGCGAACGCCTCGTAAGCGTTAGGCCGTGGGTTCAGATCCCACTCGAGGCTCTATTTTCATTAAAGTTACAAAAATTCAAGAAAAATTTTACGAGTCTTGTTCGTCAATCATTTCAATATCATCTTCCAAATCTTCGCCTAGTCCTTTCCACCATTCTGTAACCTCGCTTCTCATGCCCCTCGTTATAACCCTCGGATTCTCCTTTATAGATCTGTCGGTAGTTTTTGTTAAAAATTTTAAAAACAAATAATTTTTGCCCATATTCAATTTTTTCACTCAGAAAAATTTTCAGGTTTCAGTTTGCTTTTTTTTCTTTTTTCTATATATGAGTATCATAAGAGTAGCCCCCGCACACCCCCAAAATAATGGTGATAATCCAGGTTCAATGGTTGGTTGGAATACACCAACAAAACCCAATATCATTATTGCTACAAGAACTAATCCTAACATTTCAAGCATTTTACTCATAATTTTTCTATAACCAGATTCTATTATCAAAAAGATATATTGATTTCTAGATCATATCAGTCGTGGACAAGTATCTCCTAGTTGTTTTAGTTTTTTTAATTGTAGGAATACCAATTGCCTTTGTAGAACCTGCCACCGGCGAAATTAAAGAACAGCCACTTTATCCCTTGTTTTGGGCCTCTATTGCAGGCATTTGTATAATCATTGTGTACAGTTCATACAAAGAAAGAAAGGAAAGAACAAGAGAAAATCGTAGAAGAAGATTTAAAAAATAATTTTATAATTCTAGTCCAAAGGACTCTGAAATTTCTGAGAATTTTTTATAAGATTCTAGATACTGTCTACCTTTTGGTGTAATCACAAATGTGTTTTTACCATCAAACTCAATTCTGTTAATCAGGCCAGCACCAGTGAGATTCTCAATAAATTTTCCCAATCTAGAATGTGAAAGATTTGCTTTTGTTAGGAGTGAGGTAGTCTTTATTCCTTCTTGGCCGGATTGCTCAGTAGTTGTTAGTAAATCCGCCACAATTTGCATACTGGTTCTGTAACTTACCATATGCTAAACGAAAAACACCATGATATAAGGGTATTACCCATAATTTAGATCAATTAAATATCATCTAATCTCGATTTGAACATGTCAGATCAGTCATCGATCCGCTGGTTTAATGAGATTATTGGTATAGCATACAGGTATTATGATCTTAGAATGAATGTAATTCCACTTTTTAGTAATAAAAAAGAGGCCATAAAAATTTGGAATGAAGTGGTCAATTGGTGGAGTGACCCCTCAATTAAAATTAGATTTGTTGAAACCGAAGATAGTAACTGGTTCATTATGGGGGCAGATTCAATGCATCCAGATACAAATATGTCATTTTTTAAAATCTTACCCAAATCAGAAAATTATGAACGCTTTAAAAAAGGACATGGGGGCGAAGCATACTTGCGATTAGGAATGTATACTAAAAAATACAAAAACGATGTTAAAGACGATGCTATCTGTGATTGCAGTCATATGAAAGAAGATCATGATGATTCCGAAGACAACGATGAATGTCTGTATGAAGACTGTGACTGCAAAAAATTTGAAAGTTTCCAACTTAATCTCTATCCACGTAAAAAGAAAAAAATTGTTACTGATATCAAATTTTTTCAAGAAAGTGAAGTAAAGAAAGATCCACTAACTTGGAATTGTCTTTATGTACACAAATACAAATCACAAGAAAAGTGAGTTAGTCGCTATTCGTCTAAATTCACTCTTATATGTTCACCAGGATAATGTTCGCCAATTTTCTTCGAATAACACTTACTACACAACGGTCCATTAATTTTCCATTCCTTCATAGGCATGTATTTTTTTTCTATACGGCCTTTACAAATAGTACAATTTTCTTTTAATACCAAATTGCTAAGTCCTATTTTTTTCTATATAAAAATGATTTTTAATAATATGCTAATTTTTCAATTAAATTAAAAATTATGTTAAATATAAGCAAGTTAAAGAAAAAATGGTAGCAAGTCTGGCCAAAGTAAATCTCCTGCAATTTTTGCTTGGCAGATTTCTACCTTTTTTAGAATTAATTATAGAAGATTGCTGACAAGTTTTTTGATCGAGTCGATTTCGTCCTCTTCCTGTTTTATTTTTTTATCAACAACACGTAACATTGAGTCATTCCAAACATGATGAGAGAAGAAATTATGTTTGGTATTTGCAAGTTCAATTTCGTCATCTACTACCGTATCTTCCAAAAATTTTGTTACTATTATATCGCTAAGTTTCAGAATTCTGGAATTTAACTTAAAACTGCGAAAAACAGGCTCTAATTTGAAAATATCCCGTTTGAAATCCCCCTTTGTCTCAAGCACTCTTTTGTGTAAAATTCTAAAATAAACAGCTACATAGAATAAAGTAGCATATCTTTTCGTTTTGTGTTTACCTTGTTTTCCATATTGCAAGGCTTTCTTTGCATATTCTTTTACAAGATAAGGATAAAGCAGTAATTTGTAATCATCTTTTAAATTTTCATTAAAAACTTCATCATATTTGCTCCCCCTTGGCAAAAATTGTGCTGGAGAACTATATGACTCGGTAGGTCTTTGTTCTATTCCAGCAACTAATGCTTGAATAGCATCCTTTGCCACAATTACTTTCTTGTGATTATCTGGAAGATAGTTATTGTAAATAACATCTCCTTCAAATTCAGCTTGTTCAGATTTTGTTTTACTATCAAAAGAACCTGCTTGTATTTCATAAAAATAACTATTGTTCTTTAATTGAGATTTGATTGATTTATGAAAGTCCATTAATGAAACTAAATCTTTACCTCTAACCGAATTCTGTGAATTCCTATATTTTGTAATGTTGTTCTGATCTTGTTCATCATCTGCCCTAATTATTGTAACAGTAATAGTGCCTTCCATATTTCGTGTACGCTTTGCATGATCTAGAATAGAATTTGATGTTTGGGCACCATTAACTATTTGTGGGGCATGTAAAGTTAGTACATTTTCTCCAAACTCCTCTATATTACTAACTACGATTGTAATCCCATTATTATAATAAAAAAACTTGTCAGGATTAGTTTGCAGCGTTTCTCTTAATCCTTTATTCACTGAAGTTTTGAACTGCATCCATTGTCGAATATTTGACTCGAATACATAGTCTCTATTTTTGGTTACAAAATCGGTAAGTTCACGTAGTTTTAAAATTCCAAGAATTGTATTCTCATGCCGAAGCATTTTTTCCAATTTTATAGATGATTTTTTTCCAGCTGCTGGTTTTTTGATTCTATCCCATAATCTTTGAATAATTTCATTGATGTCAACAATCTCAACTTCGTCATCTTCATATTCCACTCTCTGATCTGTTACATAGCAACACTCAATCTTGAGATTTTTTTCTCGAATATTGCTAACAAGATGCGCCAATTCTGGCCGCATTTTAGAAACATCCCTCTCGACAAGTCTTTTCGCATCTTCTTTGAATTTAACAATGGCGTCAGTTGAATGCGATGTACCAAACTTTGATTGAAATAATCTGATCTTGTTATCGGAAAAATCCACAGGTAGATAAGCATCAATACCTAGATCACTCGCTCCATCAATTATTGCATCTGCAGCATCATCTTCTGTGGCTTCAAATACTCTTGTCAATACCCATTGAAGAAAATTATTTCCCTTCTCTACATCACTTTTTGCACTTTCAGCATAATCACAAATGCTTTCACTGATGTTTTCTGCGAAACCTTCTAGTGGAATACTGGAATTTTTTTGAACTAGTAATGATCTTGATCCTGGAATGTATTCTAATAAACCATTTTTGTTTTGACTCAATCAAACTTTGTAATATATCATGTATTTAGAAAAGATGGTAATTACATAATAACTCAACTTACTACGAGTTTTAAAAAAATTAGAGGTGAGGGAGGGAGTCGAACCCCCTTGTATAGGCTTTGCAGGCCCACGCATAACCGCTCTGCCACCTCACCGTAGTGAGAAAAACACGTTTGTAACAATTAAACTCTTTAGTTCAGAATTTTGTAAATGACTTTGATGCTAATTTAACATCTTCAGCTTTCACTGTTTTCCTGCTAGCATGATTTGCCATTTCTACAGCACTTTTGGCTATTGTAACTGCAACCTCTTCCACAATTCTTCGTAGTTCATCAGCTGATTCCTCACTAACTCTTTGAGCTCCTGATTTTTTTAAAATTCTGTACATTGCAGATAATCCAAATTCAGAGGACTTCATTAATTGAATTCTTCGTGCAGATGATAAAAAACTTTGAATGAAAAAATATCACAAAAACATCGATTTCTACAGACTATTTTAGGGAGGTTTTAGTTGTAAAAATTATGAACTGGCTTCTAGACTCTCACATTCATTTATCAGATTCTCAATATGACACAGAAATTCAGTATATAATCAGGAGTATGGAAGAATTGCATATCAAAGCATGTTGTGTCTCAATGGATAATCTAAATTCAAAAAAAACACTTGAGCTTGCGACGGAAAGTGAGCTAATTTTTCCATTTGTAGGAATTCATCCAGAAAAATTCAAGGATGATTTAGATGACATGAAAGAGTTGATCCTACAAAACAATGATAAAATTTCAGGAATTGGAGAAATAGGTCTTGATAGAACTTACATCGAGTCAGAAGAACAATTTATTTTACAAAAAAGAGTATTTGAAACTCTGTTATCTCTGGCTGAAAAACAAAAAAAACCTGTTTCAATTCATTCCCGAAAAACTCTTGACGAAATCTATGAAATTATGCCATCTTATTCCATTAATGGTGTATTGTTACATTGGTTTGATGGAAATAAAAAACAATTACAAAAAGCAATGGATATGGATTTTTTTGTGTCCTATGGGCCAGTTATGGTATATGCAACAGATAAACAAATTCTCCTCTCAAAAACCAACAAAGATAAGATCCTAGTTGAAACCGATGGGCCTGTAAGATTTTCAAAATGTTTTGGTTTTAAACCTGCACAGATTAGCTTTATTCCAAGTGTAGTGTTTTGTGCTAGCAAAATTCTGAGAGAAACATATGATGATTTATCAACTATTTTAGAACAAAATTCAAACAACTATCTAGGCATATAGGTATAAAACACCCACTTTGATTATCGGGTGAGTGGATAGAATCAAAAAACTTTCGATGCAAGTCTTGGAAAATAATAAAGCTGATTTTGGTATTAATTTTGATGAAAATAAAAAAACCTTGGAGGGCATTTCAATAATTCGTTCCAAAAGTCTCAAAAATGAAATTGCTGGATATATCACAAGATTTCTTAAACATGAACTTCTTGACAAAGAGAAGCAAGATGAAAAACTTGCCAAACAAGCTAAATTAGATGAAGAAACCTCTGAAAATTTAGATTCTAATGCTTCTGAAGTAAAGACTACGATACCTTCTGACACTCCGCAGACTGAAGAAAAAACACAAGAAATCCCTGAAAACACTTCAGAATAAAAAATTAATTCTATTATATTATTGACTTTGTATAATGATACACATCAAATTTTTGGGTGGTGCAAAAAAAACATTCTCTACTGGAGAGATAACTATTGATGATACCAATCTTACTATACAGACACTTCTTGACTTGCTCAAATCAAAAAAACCACCGAATACTCCAGAATTGGATGTTAACAATCTACTCATCGCTGTCAATGGAGTTGATTCGTCCGCACTAGATGGAAAAAATACACAATTACATGATAATGATGTTATTAGTATCATTCCTGTCATTCATGGTGGTTCTAATTCGCGAACCCAGTTTCAAATCAATAAAATGCTGATTGAAATATTTGAAATTAATTCCAAATCTAGATTGAATGTAGATCTTCTTGATAATCTGAGAAAAAAATTTCCAAATTTGATTCTTCAAGGTATAGAAACTAGATTCGTTTTAAGTAAATCGCATGCCAAAAAAATTATCCAAATCTCACTTGAAGCAAAAAAAAATCAAATCATGCTTTCAAAAAAAATAGAAACAGACATTTTAATGAGATTTGCTTGTACGACTCAAATCTCTAAAGCCATTAAAACTGTGGGAATAAAAACCAGAAAAAATTTCCTCATTATGGCATTAGGCAACAAATCATATTTGAATAAGTTACACTCTGAACTAATCCCACACTTGAATTCTAACATTATCTCAACAAATAATTCCGCCTTCATAAAAAAACAATTTAAAATTTCTAAAAAACAAATAGATTCAGTAGCATCTAGTTATCCGCTAGAAGATATACTTGCTGAAAAAGCAGCAATATTACTCCATTAATTCCCTTTTTGTAATTTCTAATCTAAAGACATCTTCATCTCTCAATACCGCAAGACCAGCTTTGTTACCTATTATTTCAACTAAAACTATCCAATCTGGTTTCTCCAATGACACTTTATTTTGAATTTCATCAGCTAGTTTTGAAATTATTAATTTACTAGATATCTCATGATTTCTTTTCTCTACAGTTATTCTATATGATTCACCATCTTTGATTTTTTTTACTAATTTACCTGTTGCATGAAAAATTTCTTCTAAATCTGTATTGGTAAATTCTTGAATTGGAATAATTCTAAGACAATACCTAATTGACCACGGTTCCTCTATAACCTTAGCTTTAATTTTTCTTGTAACCTCAAAAGGATCACAGTGTGTATCGGCAGTTAAAATTCCTGACATTTCTGAAATAGTTATTTTCGGATCTTCATCTCCAAAAATTGATAAAACCTTTCTTAGTTCAGCAGCAGCTTCGGACTCAAAATGTCTAGAGCAAGTAATTATTAAATTCAAAATATGTTCAAAATCTCCTCTTTTGTAATGTCACCTTTTCTGAGAACCTTGATTTCATTTTCTTTAATTTCAACTATTGTTGATTCAATAGTATTAGTGATAGTCCCACCATCTAACAACAAGTCGTATCCTGTAAGCCTTTTTGCACATTCTTCTGGATCTGTATGTGAAGATGAACCAGAGATATTTGCACTAGTTCCAACCAGCAAATTGCATTGTTTCAAAAGAGATAACACACATTGATTATTTGGAACTCTTACAGCAACTTTGTTTTCAAGACCCATTGATTCTTTTAATTTTTTATCTTTTAATTTTAAAATTAAAGTAATTGGCCCAGGCCAAAATTTTTCAGCGATCTTACTTGATCTTTTATCAAAAATAGCAATTTTAGAAAGATCAGCCTTTGAAGCTCCCAGAATTGGAAATTGTTTTTCAGTACCACGACTTTTAATTCTGTAAATTGATGCAACAGCATCTTTATTGTATGGATCACAACCTATACCGTAAACAGTATCTGTTGGAAACACCACAATCCCTCCTCGCTTGATTGTTTCACCTGCTACCCTAATTCCTTCTGTATCACATTTCATTCTCAAAGTTTTCGAAATTGTGTAAACATATCTTTAATAATAATTTGATTCATTTACGCTTTGAAATTTATGAAAAAATTACATTCTGATTTTGAAGATAATGAGTTTGAAGATGACTTTGATGATGATTTAGAAGATGAGACTGATTAGATAGCTAGACCGAAATTCTCAGAAAATTTGCTAAATGTTTGATATGCTTGAAGAAATTCCCTTCCCGAATGACTGATTCTATACCGACAAGCTCCCTGTGAGCTATTTTGTTCTAGAAGACCTTGTGAAACTAGATTAGTCAAAATTCTGGAGATTCTTACATGAGATATGTTTGCCTTCCTTATCAGAAAAGTGATTGTAGCACCATTCTCATCTGCTAGTTCATCCCTTGTAGTGGTTAAGATCTCGCCAATGATTTTCATATGAGTTCGATATTCTGTCATATTCTAGCTCACTTGTAATTCTCATAATCAATATGATAGTGGTAAGATACTTTGCATTATACCAATGAGATAAAAGATTTTGACCATGAATCTCTGACAAAAACTGGAGAAAAATTGAGGCTAAACTTTTAGAAATTTTTACAATTCATCAAATTTGATTTTCCTTAGAGGCACTCTACTCACTGGAATAAATAATGAAATCAAGCCAGCAATCTTAATGGATATAGAAAGATAATACAAGATCGATTCTGGAAACACAAAGGAATACCATCCAATAAATTCACCAAAAGCAAGCAATGATAAACCAAGTGTAACAAAAATTGCTCCCTTCTTTCTACTTTCAAGATATGATAACATTGTTTCGATTGCACCATAAGCCAATAAGATAAATGAAATTGATCTAAAAATATTTTCAATGTGAATTAGAGAAACTAAAAACAGTGGAAACATACCAACTGATCTAAAGTAACGTGATTTTGGAAAAAATGATTTGATACCGTGTGAGAATGCAATAAAGAAGTAACCAATTGTCTGAATTCCAATTCCCAATGTCTGTACACCTCTTTCAATGTGTCCAGATTTTATTACAAAATCTTCTATCATAAATCCTGTCCAAATTACAAAAAAACCAACACAAATTGAAAAAAATGCAATTGATAAACGAAATAAAGTTGGACTCCCTGTATTTTTGAAACCGATATAGGACATTGAACCTATGGTTAGACCCACAAGAAATCCGATCAAATTAAGGATATTTTCAAAGAGAAACTCCAACTATGATAAACAATCTTGGGAATTAATTATTTTAACATGATGAATCATTTAACCAGATTGTGAATCCCAATCATCTAAAGAACCTGCAGTTTCCCCTTCCGTACTGCCAGTATAATCTCCAAGAATATCTGAATATGTTAAATCATTATGAGCAACAAACTTGACATATTCCCCATAGCTCATCTCAAGATCACAATTCTCACATTTCACCATTGAGAAATCAGGAGAAAGATTGGCCCCTTTTTTACATTTAGGACATATTATTTTCATAATCTTCTTTGGACCGATTAACTATTATTGGTTTATAATGAAAAAGATAAAAGGAGTTTTTAGTGGTTGAATATCATTGAGCAGAACTTGCACAAAATGTAAAAATCCAATTCCTGAAGACGCACAACTCGAACCTCAGGCAGAAAAATATCCTTGCTGCAACAAATGTTGGGCAGAATGGAAAGAGTATAGAATTATGGTTATGAATGAAATGAGATTAGACATGTCCGTGTCTGATCATAGAAAGGTACTGAAAAAACATGAAAAAATATTCGCTGGGGTTTTAACTCCTGAAGGAGATATGGTAGATTATTCTAATGAGGATAATCGAAATCCAGAAACTAAACCCCAATCTGAGCCTTAATATTATCTGGAAGCAAAAGTAACAATTTCTTTTTCCTATCTTCAACTAAATTTTCAATTATATTATTTACTGATTTTGCAACAACTAATTTTTCATTTTCATTCAAAGATAAGAAAATCTCAAGAATGCCATCCAAATTGAAAGTAATTAATTTTTCAGGAGAATTTATGATTTCAAATACATATTTTGAGAATAATTCATTTCTTTGCTCTTCACTGAAAGTAGCCAAGACTTGAAGCCAAGTTTTGAAAAGTTTGGAAAAACTGGGAAATGGAATTGTAGGACCGGCCTCTAGGGCATTGCTAATTACCTCTTTTTTGTCCTGATCTGACATTGAAAAAAACTCCATCAATCTTTTCTTTAAAATTGGTTTTCTAAGAAAATCAGGTAGACTAGCAAGGTTGACAATAATATTTCCTGCATAGTTTGGCTCTGTCAATATTGTCGTTCCATAAAGTTCGATATTAAATCGTTCAAAAAACACTCCGTTAAAATACACGATTCTCAAACTCATCAATATGCCTTCGACAGTCGTAGTTGGTGGTTTTTTTGGTGATGAAGGTAAGGGAAAAATTATCTCCTATCTCGCATTCAAAGATAATCCAACAATTGTAGTTAGAGGGGGAGCTGGCCCAAATGCTGGACATACTGTTAAGGACGGCGACAAAATTTACAAAATTCGAATGTTACCAAGCGGTTTTTTGAATAAAAATGCTAAAGTCTTGATTGGTCCTGGCGTTGTAGTAAATCCTGAAGTATTACTAAAAGAGATTAAAGAATTTGGCGCCTCTGGAAGGGCGTTTGTTGACAGACATTGTGGAATAATAGAAGAGAAACATATTCAACGAGATTCAAGTGGAGATCTTAAAGAAAAAATTGGCAGCACAGGTTCTGGTACAGGTCCAGCAAATGCTGATAGGGCAATGAGAACTCTAAAACTAGCAAAGGACATCCCATCACTTTCAGAGTTTATTGTAGATGTTCCATACCTAGTCAACTCAGCCTTGGAATCTAATGAGAACGTTCTCGTTGAGGGCACGCAAGGAACTTTTCTATCACTATGGCATGGAACGTATCCTTATGTTACCTCAAAAGAAGTTACAGCTTCAGGTATATGTGCCGATGTGGGATTGGGACCAACAAACGTGGATGAAGTCATTGTTGTTTTCAAATCATACGTGACAAGGGTAGGGACTGGACCTATGGATAATGAACTCGAGCCTGAAGATATTTCTGAGAAGGGTTGGTCTGAATTTGGAACTGTGACTGGAAGACCCAGACGTGCATCTGATTTTAATTTTGAGTTAGCTAAAAGAGCAATTAGCCTTAACAGTGCAACTCAGATTGCCATAACAAAATTAGATACACGTTTTCCAGACTGTGCCGGCAAAACTTCA
>JAEHKV010000121.1 GCA_016838845.1 Nitrosopumilales archaeon
GGAAATTTCATAGTAATTTTTCGCCAGCTCATTTCAGTCTCTCAATCTCCTTTTCTATAATGTCATCAAAGGTTTCATCAAGTTCTAATTTTTTGTTTTTTATCATAAACAAAATGTATGGAAAGTAAAATGTTGCAAAAGAACTTCTTGAAACATGTAGTTTTTTTGCTAGAACTTTAGCCATATCCTTGATGCCCTTACCGTCCCAGCGTAATCTGTTTAGTAAAGGCCAGGAGAGATTATATCGTGAATACCTAATTGGTGTGTCTTTTTTGTATAACCCAAGCAAGATATTATCAAGATATCGCAAAAGTCTCCATTCCTGAGTCTTGAAAATTTTTCCATAAAGCATATCCGCCTCTGATAAAACATCTAACATTCTTGCCGAGTCCTCTTTGGAGAGATTACTTGTAATTACACTAGAGTAAAATGCGTTGATTTTTTCTCTTGGATCTATTCCCATAGAGTATAATACACTACGAGCTTCATCGATTGAATTTGCTTTAAAGAATGCATTGACACCGGCCTCTACATCAAGTGTTTCAAATGTTCTTTCACTAGGTGGATTAAATCCAGTAACAAGAGCTTGTGTAGAATTTATCATAGAACGAATGTCACCACGTGATTCATCAATTATCTTGATCAGTGAACCAGGACTAAGCTTTGCGCCTTCTTTTTTTAGAATATTTTCAAGATGTAATCTCAAAAGTCTTGGTGGAAGAGGTCTAAAGTAAATTGTCTTAACAACTTTTTTGATGCTTTTCATTTTTGTTGATGTGTCGGAGTTGGCAGCTAGAACGATTGGTACTGTTGGTTCCTTGAGAATTTTGATTAATGCTTCTGCTCCACCAAAGTCTGCTCTTCCATGAATTCCATCAACCTCATCAACAAAAATCATAGGACTGCCAAGCACGCTGATATTTCCTAGAACCGGGCTAAGAATATCAGAAATTCTTGATTTGCTTCTAACATCACTTGCATTAAGACTAATGGAATCATACCCAAACTGCTTTCCTGCCAAGTTTGCAATAGTCGTTTTTCCAATTCCAGGAGGACCAACTAATAAAATTGGTTTTGTTCCCTTTTTCCACTTTACAAACCATTCAACAAATGAATTCCTTCCTTCCTCATTTCCAATCATTTCGGAAATGCTTTGAGGTCGATGTTTTTCAGACCACATCATCATACATCACTTTGGAAGTTTCTCTGAAAACTTGGACCACATGTTTGCTTTCTCAAGTTGGTTATACCAAAACTGGTTGTAATGTTCTACAGTAAGGAACAAAAATTCCAAAAATTCACCATGTGAGAATCCGTCTGGTAGTAATTTAAGTGCAAGTCGTGCGTCCTGAAGATACAAATTACTTTTTTCTAGTGTTAATTCAAATCCCTTTTTTACATCATTAACTAACAAGGAGTAGTAAAGAGGCCATGATGGAATCTTTACAAATCCATTTTTGATCGAGTCTTCAATTTCGTTTCCACAACCAACTCCTTCTGCTGCTCGTGCCATGCCAAGATAGAAAATTTCTCCTAATGGGTTTTTTGCAAGAGCCATGTTTCGTCCAGCAGTTCCCATTACTGCTCGATATTTTTTGTAACACTGATTCATCTCCTCTTCTGTAATTTTAGTTGGTTTTTGTTTTAGCTTGATGTCAAGATACTGACCAATTCGAGCATCCTTGAATCCTTCCTCAAATTCTTTGAGTACTTCATCACCACCTTTTGAGATCTTTTCACGCGCAAGCTTCAGAATGTATGGATTCATCAGCTTGTAATCATCTAAATAATCTAGGTCCTCATCCTTGTCTACAATTCTATCCATTGGTTCACTCAAATCTATGGCAATAATATGGCCGTCAACCAGATTTTGCTTCATCTCGGCATCATGGTTTCCATAAAATTCTGCCGCAGCATCATAAAGTGCATTAAAAACTGGGAATGTCATCTTGACAAAATTAGAATTCAATATTCGCAAAACACGGTCCTGAAGAACCTCAGGACTCTCAAGTTTAGACTTGATTGGATCAATTTGTGATGATTCTAGGATGATTTCAGTAGAACCAACCTCTTCAGCAAATGCCTGTTGTGTAGAATTTGGAGAACTATCAGCCTTGATCTGTTTTAACAAATCAGCTGCAAATCTTTTTGCAAAATTTGGAAATTCTGTTTCAGCTTCTTCTTTGTATTTGTTGAAAAGTTTGTAACCTTTCTTTTTGAAGAATGCTTGTTTAAGAATTTGTTTACCAGGTTTTGTACTCATCAATGCTTCTTTACTAACAACAGATTGATCTTTTCCACTCACATTGCCAAAGTTTCCTTTTAGTTATTTATGCTTTCAATGATATTTACTTCACTTAAATTACGAAAAAACAGAGTCAGCGTATGGAAGTAATTGAAATTTTACGTGAAGTTTCAAAACAAGTATATGAAAATGTAAAAAATTTGGCAGGAACTGATGACGCTGCAGGTGATTTTGGAAGAGGTGCGGGTGGAGACATTTCCAGAAATATTGATATCGTTGCGGAGAAAACTGTTCTAGATTATTTAAAAAAAATCAATTTTGATTGTGTCGTTTTAGGCGAAGAGTGTGGTAGAGTAGAATTATCAGATAACCCAAAAGGCTATCTAATCATGGATGCGATTGATGGTTCTGCAAACTCTGTAAGGGGCATACCATTTTTCTGCTGTTCGTTGGCTTTTGCGACCGAAAACAAGCTCAGCTCCATAACTGATGCTGTTGTGACAAACCTATCAAATGGAGATTTGTATTGGTCAAAAGGAAAAGGAGCATATCTAAACGACGTAAAAATCCATGTCCAAACAAAAAAACCAGTTTACAGAATTGTCGGAGTAAATACTTCTGGTGCAAGTCCAGAGCTAATGAAAAAATTGCATCCTGTGTTTGAACGACATAATCATACCAGACATTTTGGGGCAAATGCTCTTGAGATGGCTTTCTTTGCACAAGGTTTGATAGATGTTTTCATTGATTTACGAGACAAAATTAGAGTACAGGACATTGCTGCTGGATAC
>JAEHKV010000122.1 GCA_016838845.1 Nitrosopumilales archaeon
TCTGCTCTTAATGTTTTACGTAACAAAAAAAATTGATTTTTAAAATTATATTTAATGTGGGGCCGACCGGAATCGAACCGGCGACCTACGGGTCACTACAGCTCCAAACTCACATCATCTTTTCATCAGTAGCTTAGTTTAACCTCTGGAGCCCTTAGCGGTGATCTTAACACTGTCGCCCTACCAGGCTAGGCTACGACCCCACAAACAAAGAGAAAAAATCGTAGAATTTTAAGTTATTTTTATCAAGATTTATTTGCAATTGAGGAGATTTGAAATTAATTAAGGTTAATCATGGTTAAACCAATTATCATTGCCGTAGGCGCAATTCCAGTAATTCTTGCACTATTAATCGCTGTACCATTAATTACAAAATCAGAAATTCCATTTTCTGCTAGTAATCCTAACGATGTTATTGAATTAGAATACACAAAACATCAACTCAAAAAAATTTCCTTTGGCATAACAGAAAGACTGGTTGCTCAGAAAAGTGAGATATTACTTATAAAAAATGATGGCGATCTTAGATATACTGTTACAGAGGATGAAATTACTAAACCAGACAAGATTTCTGATCTGGATGATGAAACAATGAAAAAACTAAGAGCGCTTATTAAAGAAACTGGATTTATTTTCATTCCTGCTGAATCATTTCCAATTATAGATGATGTAGATGAATACCAGAAATCTTCTCTTAAAATAACTTTAAATGGTAAAGTAAATCAAATTCACTGGCCAGAACAAAATGCTACTGAAAAATTTGTTCCACCAATCATTACTATGGTTGAATCAGAATTAGACCATATAATTGAGCAATTAATAGAATAAATAGCCAGGAGATTGATTAGTATCATGATTCCTCTTTCCGGCGATATTAATTCTGCAAAAGGTATCATAAATGAAAAAATAGAATCCACTTCCATTACCCGTGGTACATCAACTTTGAAACGTGGTTTTGCCCATATGCTAAAAAATGGTGTAGTTATGGATGTTACAACTGTTGAACAGGCCCAAATCGCAGAAGATGCTGGAGCAGTTTCTGTTATGGTTTTAGATAAACTTCCATCTGATGTAAGAAAAGCAGGTGGTGTGGCACGAACAGCTAGCATCAGAGTAATTCAAGAAATTCTTGATTCAGTTACAATCCCTGTTATGGCAAAATGTAGAATAGGACATGTTTATGAAGCAAGGGTTCTTGAACAAGCAAATGTTGACATGATTGATGAGTCAGAGGTATTGACTCCTGCGGATGAACATCATCATATTTGGAAATGGGACTTTACAACTCCTGTTGTCAATGGTGCACGTTCCTTAGCTGAAGCATTGCGTAGAATTGAGGAAGGCGCAGCAATGATTAGAACTAAAGGTGAACCTGGAACTGGTAATGTGGCTGAAGCTGTGACTCACATCAAGAAAGTAAATGATGAGTTGAGAACAATAAAATCAATTTACGATTCAGATGATCATCAGGATTTAGTACGAATGGCAAGAGAATTTCATGTTTCTTATGATTTAGTAAAAGAAACTGCTAAAATTGGGAGATTACCAGTTGTTAATTTTGCTGCTGGTGGAATAGCAACACCTGCAGATGCAGCATATTTGATGTCATTAGGCTGTGATGGAATTTTTGTTGGCTCTGGAATCTTTAAAGCAGAAGATGCAAAAGAACGTGCTCATGCTGTAGTTTTAGCAACTACGTTCTGGGACGAAGCTGACAAAGTCAAAGAAGCTCAAAAAATGATTGATGAAAGACAATCCATATTAGGATTAGATGTAAACACATTAGAACTTAGAATGCAAGAACGTGGAAGCACAGCATGACCGAACTAAACATTGGTGTTTTATCAGTTCAAGGTGATGTAGCAGAAAACTTGAGTTTTACACAGGACGCTCTAAAAGAATTAGGTCAAGAAGGAATAGTTCATACTGTCAAAACTCCAGAACAAATAGCAAAACTTGATGGATTGATAATTCCTGGCGGAGAAAGTACAATGATTGGACAATTATCCTTGATAAATGGTTCTTTGAAACAAATCAAAGAAAAAATTGAAGCTGGAATGCCAGTTCTAGGAATTTGTGCTGGTTTGATATTACTATCTAAAGAAGCAAAAGATAGAGTAGTTGGTGAAACTGATCAACCACTATTAGATCTACTTGATGTTCAAGTAGAGAGAAATTCATTTGGAAGACAACAAGACTCTTTTGAAGCAGAAATTTCTATGGATTCTGTTAGTATTCCAAAGTTTAATGGAGTATTCATTCGTGCACCCTCAATTGTTGAGGTAGGAGATAATGTTGAAATAGTTTCGAAATTTAATGAAAAAATTGTTGCTGTAAAACAAAATAATATGTTAGGAACAGCGTTTCATCCTGAATTAACTTCGGATATTTCATTACACAAATATTTTGTTAATATGATAAAGCAGTCAAAAGAAAACTAATCTACTTACAATGCAAGTCAATGCAACCTGTTAGTGCCACAGAACCTGAAGGCATAATATCATTCAAGATTATGCATTGATTGCAAATCTTTTTTAAATTGAATTAAATTTTCAGGAATTGAAATTGATATAGAATCTTTTAATGAAAGATTCTTCCTTTTTTTCTCATTCCAAACATTCGAGTTAAATTCTATAATTTCTTTGGAAAACTTTGTCATATCTTCAGGTGATTCTTGTTGTACTTGAAGTTCTTTGTGAATACTTTGTTTTGAATACAAGATTTGCCAAAGATAATCTGTAATAAATGGTGTAATTGGAGCCAATAGTTTCAAAATTGTTGATAATGTTTTATGAAGTGTGTAGATTGCTCCATTTTTCTCTTCTTCAGAAAATCCAATACCATAAGCTCGTGACTTTACCATCTCAATATAATGTGCAGCAAAAAGATTCCAAGTAAACTCCCTTAGAGCAATTGCTGGAATAAAAAAGTTGTATTCTGAATAACCTCTTTTACATTCAGAAACTAGCCTATCTAGTTCTGATAATATCCATTTATCAGTTGGTGTTAATGTAGCAGAATCAATTATTGGAAAACTCGACAAAAATCTTGAAACATTCCAGAGTTTACTTAGAAACTTTTTTGTAGATTCAATTTTTTGTTCAGAACATCTAAAATCATATCCATGGTTTATCTCAGTGGCACTCCAGAATCGGAAAGTATCTGCCCCCATTTTTTGAATTACTGGTAATGGATCCAAAGCATTTCCTTTACTTTTACTCATTTTCATTCCCTTTTCATCTAATCCATATCCCATAATCCATGCCTCAGACCATGGTTTTTGACTAGTCAACTGTTCACATCTGAGAAGTGTATAGTACAACCAAGTTCGTACGATGTCTTTGGCCTGTGGTCTGAGCGTTGCAGGATACGTTTTTTTGAAAAAATCCTCATCTTTAGTATATTTTGATACAAAAAGAGGTGATATACTAGAATCCATCCATGTATCAAATGTTCTTTCTTCCCCCACAAATTCTGAAGAACCACATTTTTTGCACTTGTTAAACGGCGCTTCTTCTTTCCATGGTTTATAGTATTTTCCAGGTTCGGGTACATGTGGTTCGGAACAACTTTTACAATACCAAATAGGAATTTCAGTTCCATAAAACCTCCTTCTAGAAATTGGCCAATCGATTGAAATAGATTCAAGCCAATCCATGAGAATTTGTTTGTGCATCGGTGGATGAAAATTTATTTCTGATCCCAAACTTTTCATTTTTTCAACTGAATCTAATTGTTTTAGATAGTATTCCTCCATTGGAATTATTTCAATTGGATTTTTACTTCTTTCAGAAACAGGTGTTCTGTGTACAACACCTTCAATCTTTTCAACAAATCCCTTTTTTTCCAAATCTTCAATAATCTTAGTTCTAGCCTGTTTTGGTTTTAGACCAGAATACTCACCAGCTACTTCTGTCATTCTACCATCTAATCCAATTGCAATTGCTTCTTCAAGTTTTAATTCCCTGAATAAGGCAACATCATTATGATCACCATAGCTACAAACCATTACTGCTCCAGAACCAAATTCTTTTTGAGCCGAATGATGTGTTTTAATTTCTACTTCTTGATTTGAGATTGGGACTATTACTTTTTTTCCAACCACATCAGTGTATCTCTCATCTTCAGAATTCACAATAATTGTTTTACATGTACAAAGAAGTTCTGGTCTTGTACTTGCAACTGTTATAGTATTATCAGAATTTTTAATTTGAAATTTTATGTAAACAAGTTTTGTCGGAATATCTAGGTAAGTTATTTCAGCATCTGCAATTGTAGTACCAGAAACCCAATCATAGTTATTTGGTCTATTAGCAACATAGATCAAACCTTTATTCCATAATTCAATAAAAGTTGCTTGAGTAAGAGCCCTGTATTCTTCAGAATCCGTTCTGTAGTAATGTTCCAAATCAGCACTGAGACCAAGATTCTTCATAATCTGAATCATTTCTGCCTCTAAATCATCAAGTGCCTCCCTGCACAAGTCTAAGAACTTTCCTCGTTCTGTTTCTCGCATTCTAATATTGTGTTTTTTCTCAGTGTAGAGCTCTACAGGTAATCCATTTCTGTCAATCCCCAGTGGAAAAAAGACGTTCTTTCCATTCATCCTCGCTGTTCTAGCAATCATATCAATTTGTGCATAGTGCGCAGCTGCTCCAATATGCCATGGACGTCCTGAAGGATAAGGCGGAGGCGTGTCTATGGTAAAATTGTCATCTTTTAGAACAAAGTCATATAGATGAGATTCTTCCCATTGTTTTAAGATCTTTAATTCTAATTCAGGGTTCCAAGCTTTCTCTTGAATTTTTGGCTCCATTTCATATTATTTGTCTAGCTTTGATATAA
>JAEHKV010000123.1 GCA_016838845.1 Nitrosopumilales archaeon
AGACCAGGGTTCAACAGAAGCGCGAATGGGGGAGATAATCATTAATGGTAATTGTGTATCTGGTTTTGGATCTGGCCCTGGAGGAGGTGGGTGTCTCATCGCTACGGCTACCTTTGGTTCTGAGTTAGCTCCACAAGTTCAACAGTTACGAGAACTGCGGGATAACAAATTACTTGAAACTAATTCAGGTTCGGCATTTATGTCTGGCTTTAATCAATTCTATTATTTGTTCTCTCCAACCATTGCAGATTGGGAACGACAAAGTCCGATATTCAAAGAGGTTGTGAAGCTAACCATTACACCATTACTAACATCATTATCTATTCTAAATTATGTAGATATGGACTCGGAATCCAAAGTTCTAGGATATGGAATTAGTCTTATTCTGTTGAATGCTGGAATGTATTTTGTACTTCCAGCAATTGTAATACATAGAATTAAGAAACTTGTTCACGAAAATCCTTGGCGTGTTTAAACAGAATTTTTTGGATCTCTTTCATGTCGTCCTTTTCAGGGGCTTTGTGATAGTGTAAAAAGAATTGATTCCTGCAAAAATCATCAGCTCTGCCCATGTGCCATCCATACAAAAAGTCGTCTTCGTGGGTACACTCCCAAATCTCTTTAAAATCTGAGTTTTCTTTAGCTATAATTTGTAAAGACTTGCTGAGCTCTCTTTCCAATAATTTATGAAATTCAGAGTCTAGAACCATCATGAACTCACATTATATTGTACTTTGACCTATTTTGGTATAGTGATGGAACGCAATCATGAAAAATGAAATAGCTGCACAGCTGTGCCTTGGTGTTATACTAAAAGAAAGTAATCTTCCGTCAGCAAACAGATTAGCCCTACAAAACATTGACCAAGCAGCTGGTGCTGCACTCACGCTTTATGCCTCTCAACATGAAATAGATACAAATATGAGTGATGTTTTCACATCCGTTTTACCTAAAGTAAAAGATAAAAATTTGATAATTAGTAGCGATGCAAATGCCATAATGAAATGCCATAAGATCAGTGATGAAATCACTTTCAGTGATTCTGTGGTAGAAACTCAGGTAGTCGATGAGTATATTACATTAGTTAAAATTCTTTTAGCACACCTGCATAACTATCGAGCAACCAAAGCCAAGTGGGCAGAGTTGGCAAACAATATTAGAAAATCATTATGACTGAAATCCACCTATCGTCTACATTCCATTTCATGCCCTGTCAATATTGTCCAGATTGTGATGAATTACTCTGCAAATTAAATTCTGACATCAAGGAGAATTTTAGAGGGTGGTGCAGTAGCTGTAAACTTATTTGGTTATTAACAGAAAATTAAAACTTAGCAACCCCTATTGTTAGCTTTGAAATCCAAAATTTCTTGCGACAGTTATAACATAGATGCCATCGATGTGGTTTCAAGGCATACCAACCACGATCTATGTGCAGAGTTCCACAATCTGGACAATACAGATTGATCTTGACATCAATATCTTTCCTATGAATTGTGGATCTTCTTTTTTTCATTCAAACTTTTTTTCCAATTGTAACCATAAACATTACACTTTTACCTTTAGCGTGTGGTGAAAAGAACTCAGTCACTTGATCATCGTAAAATGTCAAGCCTGTTGCTCCGAGGCGATGTGCATAAGAGCCTAGATAGAGTTTTCCTCCAGTGATGCTAGCTTCTAGCTGAGCTGCTCTGTAACCTCGATTGCCAAAACGCTTTAGAACTTTGTTCAAATCACTCATCAAGAATAAAGATACACTACCATCTGCAGGAAGGGCTTGATCTAGGCCAAGGTTACCTGCCACACGTCGAAATTTTCCCTCTCTAAGCAATTCGAGTACATTTTTTTCTCGGTTGTAAAAGTATGATCCTGATTCCAAATCGGTTACCGAGTTTATTATTATGTATAAATCAATTAACGAATTACCATATGGTTCTAGAAAATCAGTTGGAATTCCTCGGGTTGAACAATAAATTATTGTAGAAAATTGTTGCAATGAAATTGATTCCAGAGAAAATTGTCGGGTAGAACCCCGTCGTATTATAACAGATTCGAGGGAATCTTGGGGCATTCCATTCTCAGGAGATGGTTGTAACGGGGTGACATTTTCTGCGTTTGAGAGTATTGTGATTTTTGGAGTATTGCCCTGCCAGTCCTTCACTTGATTTACTGAGGTTAATGATGAATCTTGGTGCATCCGCCGTATTTCTGGGTCATCGACGTCGTAGTTTGAAAGCGGTTCAGTTTTTACATTTAGTAACTCTACTTCTGGAACCTCCTTACCTGAAACATTCTTGGTGAATCCTATCGGTACAAGTGCAAGAGACACCTCTTTATCCGAGTTCAAGTCAAGAAGCGAATTTACTTGTTTGTCGACAAAACCAACTATGACTTTAGCAGCCAAGCCATGTGCAGAACTGATAGCAAGTGTATTTGCTATTATTGTACCACAGTCCCAAAACGCATGACGATATTCTCGTGTTTGGTACTTGACTGTATTTCTTGTAAAGATGTCAGTGTAAATCAGAATCACAGGCGCTTTCTCTGCATTAATATCATTTCCAGTGGCATTAACAAGAACACGTCTATAATCCCCTTTTCGTAATTGTCCTAGTTTCATTTCTTTGGGATTAAAATGATAAACTCCAGCCTCGAGACCTGAAACGTCTTGGCATACAACATAAATTTCTATATGATAAAGTGCACCAGTACATGAAGCAGCTCGAAATTCTACATCCCCTATCCCAGGAAAATTAATAGTCTTTGTAATTCCTCCAGAGAAGTAAAGTATCTTTGCAAGAACATTGAGGTCAGGAATTTGTCTTCCTTCTTTCAATTTGATATTGGCTGAAATTGCTTTCAGTGCAGAGAAGTCTTTTTCTGACTTTTGAATGGGTAAGGCAATAGAAAGAATGTCTTTGTATATTTTGTATGGGTTTGGTCTATTGGCAGAATTATAGAGATGAAAACGGCTCAACAGAGAGCCATTGGGATGCTTTGTGCCGTTGTGATAGTGCCAAGCTGTCTCGATATTATTATTCATACCCATATTTCATAAAGAACACACACTAAAAGTTACATTCAAGAACTAGCTGATTTTTGTACCTCCTGAGCATATTTTTTTTGATGGCAAACCAAGTCACTGTGAACTTAAAAACAACGAAGGGAGATTGGGAAACGACCTTCCAGAAATTCTATAAAGAATGACGATGGGATATTACCATGGGAAAAATATTAGCTGGCAAGACTTCTGAGATAACTCCTGGTAAAATAGTGAAGGTGGAATCAGATGGAAAGACAATTCTGGTAGCAAATGTGGATGGAAACTACTACGCAATGGATGACGTCTGTACTCATCAAGGTGCGAGTCTTTCTGAAGGAACGATAGAAGGTTCTACTATTACCTGTCCTTGGCATGGTTCAACGTGGGATTGTAAAACTGGCAAGCTTGTTGCATTTGCTTCGCAACTCAACGATTTAGCTTCATACAAAGTTGTAGTAGAATCAGATAGTGTCTTTGTAGAGACATAAATTAAAGATTCCATGCTAGGTTGAAATAGGATCTAATGTTCCCATTTCATGACAGCAAAAATGTGGATCAAGACAAAAGCTGACACTGACAGAGTTGAATATTGGTATCTTGATTATGAAAAAGGTACAGTTTCTAGGTCAAACCAAAAGCCAAAGTATGTGAATGTTAAGAAATGGAATGGTTCTATGGAGGATTTTTTGAAAAATAAGCAAGTAAAAATTTTAGAAATTACTGAAAACGAAATAAAATTTGAGGCTGACTAGGCCCAAACCGTTTCTAGGCATCAAAGACTCATTAACATTTCATAACTAATGTTGACGGAAGTTAACTATGGTAAAATGTCCAAAGTGTGGAAATGATGAATGGTCAACAGTTTCATGTGTTACCATTACAGATGATTATCTAAAAGCCATGAAAGAGAATTTACCATCATACAAATACCATAATGAACACCCCGGGTGGGCAAAAATTGCCAGAGAAGGAAATTACATCATGGAATTTCAATGCAAGAAATGTAATTTCATATTGCCTGAACTTTGTTATTGAATACATCAAGACCTGTATCTTTTTAGGTCTTATTTTGGACCCATTAACAGTTCGTATCAAATGTTAATCAGCAAATTTTGAAAGGTCTTTTGCAAGCTCAATTCTCTTTTCTACGCTAAACTCTTTACCTGCTGACCCAGAAAGCACGACTCGATTAAATCCAACTTCTTTTAGTTTGGCAATGTCTGAACCTATTTCCTCAATTGTTCCATTCATTGGCATTCTTTTTTCGCCCAAGCTTGTCTGACTAACGTATGGATGTGCCAAAGTAGACATTTGAAAATCATCCGGGTTCTTGCCAGCTTTTTCTACTTCTTGCCTTATTGCTTGAATGATCTGTCCTAGCTGTTCTATTGGGACACCTACTATTCCAAGCCACCCATTTGCATATTTTGCAATTCTTTGAAATGTCTTTGGTGAAAATCCCCCAAGCAAGATTTTTGGGTGAGGTTTTTGCACAGGTTTTGGTCCAATCTTTGATGCAGGAATGTTGTAAAACTTACCATGAAACTCTACGACATCGTCTGTCCAAACCCTTTTCATTGCCTCAAGGAACTCAGACTGTCTTGCTCCTTTATTTTCATATGGTATGTTTGATGTTTGGTATTCATCTTTTAACCAACCAATTCCTAGTCCTGCAATTACTCGGCCCTGTGATAATACATCAAGTGTTGCAAACTCACGACCCAAAACTACTGGATTATGAAATGGAACATCAAGTACGCCTGTCCCAAGCAAAATTTTGTTAGTGTTAGCTGCTACAAAGGTAAGTAAGTTAATTGGATCGTAGATATTTTTCCATTCCTCTGGCATCATTCCATCAGCAGAGCCAGGATATTTTGTTTGGGGATTAATTGGGTACAAGAGTCTTTCAAGCACCCATAATGAATCAAAGTTTTCTTTTTCGGCAGCTTGTGCAAATTTGATTACGTTTTCTCGTGTTGCGTTTACTCCAGCTTGGGGAAGACTAAGACCAATTTTCATCGAATAAGCAATCTATGGTCCACTTTTATTTGATTATTTACCCAACTAAATTCATTGAAATTAGATCAAAAAACAAAGGCTCTGATTAAAAGGGCCAAAGTTGCAAGATTGGCTACTGTAGATCAGAAATCACATCCCTATGTAGTACCAGTAGTATTTGTTTTTCATGAAAATTCATTTTTTATTCCATTAGATGAAAAGACTAAAACCGTAAATCCAAGAAAACTAAAGCGAGTAAAGAACATTGAAAAAAATCCCAACGTTACTCTTCTTATAGATAAATATCAAAACGATTGGAAGAAGCTTTTCTTTTTGATGATTCATGGTAAAGCAACTCTAACTGATGCTAAAAATAGTAAGATAATGGATAAGGTTCACAAACTCTTGATTTTAAAATATCCACAGTACAAAAAAATCGGAATAGGTAATTTCTGCATTAAGATCAATCCAACAAAAGTAACATTCTGGAATAACTCCTAAAAAGTATTAACAGTTCGTATCAAATGTAAATAAAAAAAAGGGGAGGGGGGATTTTTTTCTCGTTATCTTGCTTTATCTAATTCTGACCCTTGGCCACGTTCTTGGCAGAAGTGTCTCTCTCTTCGTTGGTGTTTCCATCTGCATCTACAGCTGCGCTTCTTGTGTTGACCGTTACTTCTCGGTTTTCATTTGTATCATCAGCGTTGTTGTTGTTAGCATCATTTCGTTGAGAAGATGCAGCGTCTGCTTCACCAATAAGGTCTGGTGTTAGTGCCATCAATGCGAGTGGCAAGATTGCGAGCAATCCTATGAATTTTAGTTTTTGATTCATGAATTCGAATCAATTTTCTTGTTTATAGTAAAATTGCCAATTTGTTACCAAATTAGACCCAAATCTTTCCCACATTGTTTTCGAAAAAAATTTGTGAGAGATTTGGAAATTCTCTTAAATATATTTGCCAAACTTTGGAAAGTAATGGCGCAAACATGTAGAGGATTATGTATTAGGTTTAAGCACAAATCATTTGCAAGTAACTTAAAATACAAAATGGGACAAAGATGGTGTTCTTTATGTGCATTATTCTTCTCCACATCAGAGATAATGTGTCCGTGTTGCAGAACAAGGCTAAGGTCAAAATCTAGGAGTAAGAAACATGGTTTGTGAAGAATGTAAACATGAAAAAGGAAAATGTGATTGTTATTGTTGCTGTTCAATTTCCAAAATTGGATGTCCCTCTTGTGTTTTACCAGTTTTAGCCTTCAGAGGACTGAAAAAATTAATTCGAAAGATGAAATGACTATCTGACTCTTATCAGATCCATTGAGACCCGTACCGTTTTTGGTTTTATTTCACTCCACTAAGTATTGTAATATCTCTAGGGAAAAACAAATCTGCAAACCAGTCTATTGCAACTCTAAATTTTTTCTCAGCACTAGGAAGGGTAGACAAGTAATACTGTCTCCATAGAAACCAAGCAGTAAATCCATGAATCCTCCTACCCATCAAAAGAGCAACACCGTTTCTTTTTCCTATTTTTGCCATAGAACCCTTACTTTGATACACAAAAGGTTTTTGAGAATCATTTCCTTTGATTGAAGAAGTAATATTTTCAGAAGCTATCCTGGCTTCTCTTACTGCATGTTGTGCAGTAGGTGGATATGGTTTACCTGTTCGTTCGTCTGTTATTGATGCACAGTCACCAAGTGCGAAAACTTTGGGGTGGTTTTTGATCCTTAGAAATTTGTCAACTAGGATATTGTCACGTGGAGAATGTTCAGTGTCTAGTTTAGAAACAACAGGATCAACTGTAACTCCACCTGCCCAAACCAAGGTAGAATAAGGAATTTTCATCCCATTATCAAGTGATATCTGTTCAGGCTCTGCATCAACAAGTTTTGTATTTTTAATAATTTCCACACCATTTTTTGTCAATGATTCCATAGCATATTCTCCCAAATCACCAATTTCTGGAAGAATTTTTTCACCTGCTGACACAAGAATTATTCTTATTTTCTCAGGGTCAATATTACGATAAAATTTTTCAACAGATTCTTTAACAAAGTCATTTATTTCTCCAACTGTTTCAACTCCAGAAAAACCTCCACCAACAACCACAAACGTCATAAGCTTTGACAATACATTTGGATCCTCTTCCTGATCTGCACTTTCCAGAATTGAAATTATGTGATTCCGCATTACTATTGCGTCACCAAGAGTTTTAATTGTCAAAGCATGTTTTTCGATGTTTTTGTTTCCAAAGAAATTGGTTTTTCCTCCCAATGCAATAACTAGATAATCAAATTCTAATTCACGTTTTTGACTGTCTAATGCCCTAGAAATTGTAACTTTGTTATCATTCAAATCAATAGAATCAACCTTTGCTTGATAGTATCTCGCTCTTTTGCAAAATGAGCGTATTGGCGTTGCGATGTGTCTGGATGCAAGCATTCCTGTTGCCATTTCAGGGAGTAATGGTGTATGTAGGAAAAAGTTGTCTTGGCTAACCAAACTAATACTAACTTCGGTATCACTTTCAAAAGTCTCTTGGAGTTGTTTTAACACGTTAACCCCAGCATAGCCTCCACCCAAGATTAGTATCCGTTTTATTGATGGAGATGGATTTTCATGGATGTTCTCATCGTGCTTTTCATAGGTAGACATTTTTGAAAATTCAATATCACAAATATGACATCTATAGTTTGCACCAATTTTTCTTGTAAAAAGAGATGCTAAAACACCAACAGTTATTCCCCAGATAAGATGTATGGAAAATAAATCAATCAAGCCAGGTACAAAGTTTTGGTTTACTACTTCAGATGCTTCTATCAAAGTCATTTCAGGATCTAATTCTACAAGAAGCTCAGCCATGTTTGGACCAAGAAATAGTTGAGACACTGGAATTGCAAATACTGCAAATACAATTACTCCAGCAAAGAGACCATAAATCAAGCCGTTTTTGATCTTTGAGATGTTGAATTTGATTATTCTATGTAGGAAAATGCCAGTAACAATTCCTATGATAGTAGCAACTGCGATGTGAAGTGCAAACCCTACCTCTGGTGAGCTTGAACCAACCACACTTGCCATAACGAGTAGAGTGATCAAGTATTGTGTTTCGGTTGTAATATCCAACAAAATTCTTGGCAGATGCATTGTGAATGCACCAATTATCGAACCAACTGCTACGAAAAAAATTTCTTTTCTTAGTGAGAAATTGACTCTGAGATGACGAGATTTTTTCTTTGAATGGCTCAACGGGTAATCACGCTTGTTTGATAAAATCTATCCATCCTCTCAAGGAATCTGTTGATTTTACCATCATTGGGGCATTCTGTTTTACAAATTCAATCTCATCTGAAGAGGATTTTGGAGGATTTTTCTTATAATTTTCAAAAGTCTTCTTGCCATCATAATCCACGAAAGCAATTCTTGCTCCGTAGTCATCAGGTTCAAGCATACAAGCATCACCAGTAACAGTTCCCAAGTGATGGGGACATGAAAGAAGGGACTCTCCCAATTGATTTGAGGTTGCTACTCCTTTCTTTTTCAAATCTGGTTTAAGTTCATTAAAATCAGCAAAAAAGTAAAACGCCCCGTCTGGCCGTGTCGCCTTTATTCCATCTACTTTGTTCCATTCGTCACTTAGGTAATGACCCATAATGCGATGAATCTGTCTTGTGATGTTGATGTAGTCATCAATTTCATCATTTTGTTCGTATGCCTTTATTGCAGCATATTGTGTTGGTGTTGAAACATTTGTGTAAACGGTAGCTGCTACCTTTTTGAAATCCTTCTGTAATTTTTCTGTGCTTGTAGTTGGTAATACACATGAACCAAGTCTGTATCCGCCCGCGGACCTGTCCTTTGATAAACCATTTGTAATGAAGCTGCCCTCTGGATATACAAGACCCATACTGGTAAAATTATTCATATCATAAGTATCAAGAGCATAGATTTCGTCAGCAAGAACAAGTATGTTGTGCTTTCTGCAAACCTCAGCAATCTTTTCTAATTCTTTTTTTGAATAAACTATTCCAGTTGGATTATGAGGGTTATTCAGAATTAACATGTGTTGTTCTCCTTCAATCTTTGAGACAAACTCATCCAAATCCTCTGGTTGAATCCTGTAATTGTGTTCTGGTTTTAGATGAAGAGTGTGAAAATGTTTGTCAGTGAGTATGATTTGTGGTCTGTATCCTATCCAAGATGGAGATGGAATTATTACTCCGCCTTTTATGATATTGATTAGAGTATTAATCAGGTCTTTAGTTCCTGGACCAACAACTATTCTGTTAGGATCAACATCAAACCCAAAGTGTCTTTTGTTAAAACCAGCAATTGCTTGTCTAAGTTCTAATATTCCTTCTGCTGCAGAATAGTGTCCTTGGTTTGCACTTTCTGCTAGTGCATTTACTAAAGATGGAGGTACATGAAAAGGTGATTGACCAAATCCTAAGCCATAGTATTCTTCATTACATCCTCCACTAGCACATTTTTTTCGTTGTTCAGCAATCATCAATCCAACCTTGAGATTATCTGGCATTACGATTTTGTTAACATGAGGTTCAATGAGAATATCTATCATAATCGAGAGCACTCATTAATGTTTAAAATGGTTTTACCAAATTCTTACCAAATTAACAGTTCATTTCAAATGTAAATTATGAAAGAAATTAGATTTTGAATCCCCCAAACCATTGACGGGAAAACAATCGGGCATTGGGGAGTAGCTGACAAAACATCAATGCTTGGGGGAATAATGCAGTTTTTTAGAAAAAGCATTTAAACAAATTCCCAAATTATACCCAAATTAATTGGAAAAAAAGATAATAGTAAATTATTTTGTTAACTAGAATAGGTTGGATTCAACTAAATTACGATTAATAAAACTGGTTAGAGAAAGAAATCTTAAACAAAAGGAGAAATCAGACCCATATGTGATAAAACTCCTTTCACCTGTATTTACTGGTATGCAGGGCAGATATACTAGGCTAAAAATCATTTTAGCGCTTGCAGAAGACCCTCTGAACACTCTTCAATTATCAAAACAACTCGGCTATGATTACAAATCAATACAACGAAACCTGAAGATACTTGAGGAAAACCACTTGATTGACAGAGCTGGGGGAGGGTATGGAAGTATGTTTTTTCTTTCTGAATTATTGGATATCAATCTTCCAACGTTATTACAGGTGATTGAAAAAGTAGACAAGAGATTAAACACCAAAAAAGTTTACATTTCTTAATTCATAATAACTGAAAACATTTCCTTTGTCTGGATTTGGATATGATTTGGGAATATTGTTTTAAACTAATTTCAAAGAAAGTAATTATGACAACGAGAATAATGAATAGAGGTACTTCGGTACTCCGTGAAACTTGTCCTCCAAATTCAGCTGGTGCACTCTATCAAAAGTGCCAAGAAAATAGCATGGCTTCTTTACCACCCGAGACAGTGATTTCCACAAAACGTGGAACTGGTAGAATGAAGGCAAAAGACTATCCCAAAGTGGAAAGCAATCTCCTAAACTGGGGATTCATAACAACCGCAAGAGGCACAGCTAGACGTAGAAGATAATTTTCTCATCCCTTTTTTTCTTTTTTTTACATTTGATACGAACTGTAATTTGGATATAATTTGGACATTTAGTTATAACCTCAAAAATATTAGTGTAAAGTGAAATGACATTTATTAAAACAATTCCAAAAGAAGAGGCACAATCGCCACTAAAGGAGCTATACCAAGAAATCGAAGATACTTTTGGCATTAAAAAAGTTCCAAACGCTTTCATTTCCTCAAGCATTGATCCTGAGATTACAAGATGGGTCTGGCAGGGAGCAAAGAGCATCATGTTCCGTGATTCCAGTATTGATATGCCCCTAAAAGAGACCATTGCACTTGTTGTCTCAAAGAATAACGCATGCTCATATTGTGTTGGAGCTCATAACATGATGCTAAAGACTATTGGATTCGATTCAAAAAAAATCGAAGAATTAAACAACGACTATCAATCATCAAGTCTTTCTGAAAAAGAAAAGGCAGTACTTGATTTTTCATTGAAGGTAACAAACGAATCCTACAAAATTACTGAAAAAGATCATGAGAATCTAAAGAAACATGGTATGACTGAACAGCAAATTTTAGAAGTAATTTCAGTAGCAAGTTTGTTTAACTTTATCAATCGATTCGTTGATGCCCTTGGCACAGACCTTGAGATAGTTTAATGGAAAAAATTCTCGCTCTAAATTCTCTAATTCAGGCATTAACGAAAACAGTTGATTCTAAAATCCGAATATGCCTTGAATGTGGGAGTACGATAACCGTCAAAAATGAGAAAACCATCATATGCATAGATTGTGGAAATATTAGATTTTTTTCTGATTAACATTTGATACGAATTGTTAACCCAGTAATCCTTCAAGATTAGATCATCATTAAATAATTTCATGCTGTAAGAATGATTTGAGCTACATGGTGAAACACAAAAAACCAATAAAACGAGGATATATCAGCAAATTTTTGAAAAAAGCCGATGAGGCCATTGGTGCGGGTATAAAGAATGCAGACAAAACATTTCAAGAAGGAATCAAAAAAGCCGATGAAGCTCTTGATGTTGGAATAGATTTAGGAATAATTTCTACAAAACAAGCAAGGAAAGAAGCTCAGAGATACAGAAAGGTGGCACAAATACAAGTCAAGCAATTACAAAAACAAGCCGAAAAAGAAGCAAACCGCTTGAAAAACGAAAGCAGAAAAAAAATTAAAAAAAAGATAGCCACTGTAAGAATAAAATCTTCATCCCGCAAGGAGACTCTTCTAATACTAGAAAAGCTAGGACGTTTGAGAAAGACGGGTGTTATTACAGAAAAAGAATTTCAAAAAAAGAAAAAGGAATTACTAAAGGGAATCTGAGTACGTTGCTGAAAAATAGTTGATAAATAGAATCAATACCTAACTAATACATGCGATTTTTTGGGCATGGCCAAAGTCAGTCTGAGACAAAATGCAAAGAATGTGGAACTGACCTTCATGATCCAGAAAGATTAAGAAAACATCATGAAAAGGCACACAAAAAGCTGAATGAAAAGTGTAGAACATGTGGGACCGTATTTAATTCATTAGATGAATTACGAAAACACAAGAAAAAATGCAAATAAATCATTTACATTTGATACGAACTGTTCACAATCCAAGGTTACGCACTATAACATTAGGTCGGTAGATATTTGGGTCACGCCTTGTTAGATAACCCTATACCTACCAATTATTCACAACCATACAGCCCAAATGTCAAATATACCAATGACTAAACCAATACTTACTTGGGTTTCGGCTATGAATAATTATCAATGACCTTTCTAATTAAAAAACCACACACAATTGGGAATTAGTTATTCATTTTTGACTTAATCATTCAAATTAAATTAGCAAAGAGAATTCCAAGGGCATGCCTGAAAAAATATCTGGAAATGATCTTAGAGCAAAAAAAGATGAATTCGTAATAATCGATGTTCGAGAAGCTGATGAGCTGGAAGGTGGAAAGATTGAAGGTTCGATTCACATGCCATTGGGTTTGACCATTAGAAAC
>JAEHKV010000124.1 GCA_016838845.1 Nitrosopumilales archaeon
AGATAGAGGTCTGCATTCCAGACCATGTGTGGGATTTGGATAAATTGTATAATTGCAATTATGACAATACTTCCTAGAATTTTATTTTCATACCAATTCCAAAATTTATTCCATGCATTCATACAATTTTTTAGAATTTTTAGTAATTAAATTGCGCTAAAATTAGTGAAAACTAATTAGACCAAACTAATTTTTTTACACGTGGTTTTTCTTGAAATTTATTAAGCAAAGCTAACATTTTAAAATCTGAAATTTATTTGTAAATCATTGACAGAGCAATGTGAACATTTTTCTCAAGCAAAAGACGTTTCACCAAAAACAAAAGGTTGTGAAGAATGTGAAAAGGAACACTTGCCATGGGTGGCAATTAGAATGTGTTTAACCTGTGGGCATGTTGGATGCTGTGATTCATCTGTTGGAAGACATGCAACAAAACATTTTGAAGAAACAAGTCATCCAGTAATGGAAGCTGTTCATGATCATCCCTGGAAATGGTGTTACGTTCACAAAGACTACTATTGATTTTTTAATAGTGTAAATCAAACCGGATTAACTTGGTAAAATATGAACTTGGGAATTGGAATTTAACTGAATTAGTAAAAAACCCAAAAAGTCCTGCATTTGAAAAACAAATTCAACTGGTTGAAAAAAAGGCGAAAAAATTTGAAAAAATTAAATTAAATCTAGATCCAAACATGCCTTCCAAGAAATTTCTAAACTTACTTAATGATTTGGAAGTCATTTCGGAAAAAATGAGTGTCGTAGGTGGGTTTGCCTCATTGTCTTATGCTTCTGATACACAATCCGATGAAGCCACATCATTGCTGACTCGTATGACACAGCTTGGCGCTGAAATATCAAACAGAGTTCTATTTTTTGATCTATGGTGGAAAAGAGTTGTTGATGAAAAAAACGCTAAGAGGTTGATTAAGGAATCTGGAGATTTAGCACAATATCTAAGGCATGAACGACTTTTAGCAAAATACTCACTTACTGAGCCTGAAGAGAGAATCATCAATACCCTTGATGTAACAGGAGTAACCGCACTTGTGAAATTGTATGATAAGATAACAAACGCATTTGAATATTTAGTAAGGATAGATGGCAAGTCTAAAAAATTAACCCGAGAACAGCTTACAGCATTCGTTAGAAACCCAAAGGCAAAGACAAGGGAGGTCGCCTACAAATCCTTGCTGGTAAAATTTAAAGAAAACAAAGGAGTTCTTGGAGAAATCTATCAGAATATTGTTCTTAACTGGAAGGATGAGGGTATTGAAATCCGAGGATATCCATCGCCAATAACAATGCGCAACGTAGGAAATGATGTTGATGATAAAACTATAGAATCACTTCTTCAGGTATGTAAAAAAAACACTCATGTTTTTCAAAAATTCTTTTTGGAAAAAGCAAAAATGCTTGGAATGAAAAAACTTCGTCGTTATGATCTTTATGCTCCATCTGTGAAAAAAATCAAAGAAAAAAATTATCCTTATGATAAATCAGTGAAACTAGTTTTAGAATCGCTTGATAAATTTAGCCCTAAACTTTCAGGATTTGCTAAAAGTGTCTTTGATGAAAACCATGTTGATTCATCCATACGGCCTGGAAAACGTGATGGGGCATTTTGTAGTAGCTTGGCTCCAAAAATTACTCCATATGTTCTAGTTAATTTTACAGGAAAAACTCGAGATGTATTTACACTTGCCCATGAATTAGGTCATGCAGTTCACAGTGTAGCTGCTGCTGATAAATCCATACTTGTTGCAGATGCACCACTTCCATTAGCAGAAACAGCTTCAACATTTTCTGAGTTATTGTTATATGAGAATTTATCTGACAAAGTTTCAGATGATGAAAAGAAGATTATGCTTTCAGAGAAAATTGATGAGTTTTATGGCACCATTTTGAGACAATCCTTTTTCACCTTGTTTGAGATTGCTGTGCATAAACAAATTGCACAAAGTACCACGGTAGATGAAATCTCAAAAACATACATTCGTAACCTTGGAGAGCAATTTGGCAGTTCTGTAAAACTGACAGAAGATTTTGCAATGGAATGGGTTTGCATTCCTCATTTTTACCATACTCCATTCTATTGTTATGCCTATTCATTTGGAAATTTGTTGTCATTATCACTTTTCCAAAGGTACAAAAAAGAAGGAAAGGATTTTGTTCCTTCATATATCGAGATTTTAGCTGCAGGTGGCTCAAAAAAACCTGAAACACTTTTGGCAGAATTTGGAATGGATATAACATCAACAAAATTCTGGCAGGGTGGATTTGACTACATCAATGACCAAGTCAAAGCATTGTCTGCACTAAATTAGAATCAAAATTTTTTGTTTTTAATAAAGTGGGGCTGGCAGTCATACGCACAGACTGCCAGTCATTTGTTCCCCGATCGGTTTGAATCGATGTCACTATTACGCAGAAAAAATCGAATTTAAACCTTTGATTTTTGTTGTGTGAAAATCACTATTACGTACAAAGAATCAAAATAGTATTGAAAATGTTTTATCTTTTGTTACTATACTTACTTGTTGGAATGCAAACGATGTTGTAGTCAAGTTTCAAAATACAAAATTACTTATGATTGTAGTCCGGAAAAAAATCAAACAGTATTTGTTTGTAAGAAACATTTTGCAGAAGAACCATTCCACAGATTTATTATTAGAATTGAAGAATTATAATAGTAACCTTAATAGTTTCATACAAAAAGCACCACCCTGTGTATAAAATTATAATTCTGATTGTAATAATTGGGTTTTCTTTCTTTGGTTTGATTGATGTTCATGCTCAGGAAGTAAAACTTGCAACCTTTCAGGAAACTGCTCAAGTATTTTTTGATCAATTGATATCTGGAAATGTAACTGCTTCTATTACACTTCAAAGTACTAGTAATCAGGAAATTAGAATTCCATCTGAATTAGAACAGAAAATTCGTGAAAATGAGAGAATCATAGCAGTGATTTTGACTAATGAGGAACAATGTGTCCTTGGGGTTCAGGATGACGCGTGTATTTTAATAAATATTTCTAGAGTTGAATCAGAAAAAGGAATTTTTGCAATTCAGGATTCAGCAAAGGAAATTGGAAATTCAATAATTGATGATGTTAATCGAGTTCTTGATACTAATGCAGAATTTCATTCAGTTTATATCATTCCTGTAGGCGAAGCAACCCGGGAATTAGAGACTTCAGGTGTCGTATCAGGTAAAGGAACAGTTTCAATAGTGTACACATTACCAAAGGAGGATACTTATTCAATGTATGAAAAAATTTCAACAATATTGATACCTTCTGTAATTAGGGAGTCAGGTGGCTTTTATGATATAGCAAGAAAATTATCCTCTGAAGATAATGCTGCTATGACTTTTTCAATCCTGCCGAGAGAAAACTCCTCACTTTATCAGCTAAAACTTTCAGTTGATTATCCTGGGTTTTCAAATTATGATTTAATCAGCCCGTTAGAATTTTTGAAAACTGATGAATTAAAGCGGTCAAATTATTTTTCTGATGATTTTTACCCTCTTAATTCTATTTTGTTAGTAGTAATTCTGTTATCTGAAGCAACTAGTGTTAATGAGGTAAATGCAAACATAGTTCCAAGTCAAGTAGTTGGTGGAGAAAAAATTCCAACAGATCTTACAGTAGATGGATGGATTTTTGATCCTGAATCAGGAAATAAAATAGATGGAAAATATCTATTTGGTGAAAAATTTTCGGTTAGTAAAAATGAATTGCTTTTTACATTAGGCTCTGCTCAGCTAAATGATAGTTCTCTTTTAGTTATAATAATAATTGTAATTCTAGCTGGTGGGGCAGCTGCCTTTTATCTGAAAGGATACAAGAAGGGTTAAACTAACAAAACCGCTGCAGCAAACACAGTAGTCCATTTTCCATTTTTGTTTCCAATTGTAGTTTGAGTGCTGTTTGATGTTTTGTAAATTTCTCCCGAAATGGTCCATTGTTGCCTTTTTTCATCCCAACTTTTGTCAATATCAAAAGGAATCCCCAAAGAAGATGCCAACATCTGAGCTGCAATATCTTCAGCATAGTCTCCTGATTGTTTTTCTGTTTGACCGAAAGAGTCGTACTCGGAAAGATACCCATATCGGTTTGGATCTTTGGGTTGAGCAATTCCTACAGATGCAGCACACAACCTATGTGGTTCATTTGTTTGATTTTTAGAATAAATCGTAAATAGAATTTGGCCAGGTTTGATCAGGTTCAATCCCTCCTTTCTTGAAATTAATTTTGCGTGAGGAGGAAAAATGCTAGAAATCAAAACAAGATTAGTGCCAGCAATACCGGCATCTCTCAGTGCATATTCAAAGCTAGTCAATCTGTCTTCGTGGACGCCTTTCCCTTTGGTAAGAAATAATTTCTTTGCAACAAGATCAAGCAATTCTTCAGTTTTTCATCTATTATTATTTATATTTTGGTTAGAGGGGCTATCCTAGGTCATATTTTTAAGAAATTCGGAAATTTCTTTTCCATGATTCTCAACATCAATGTCTCGAAATATTTTTCGAATAATGCCATGCTTGTCTACTACAAAGGTTGAGCGCTTGGCAAGCCCAGCAATGTTAAGTCCAGGATATTTTTTGCAAGTTTCTTTATTTGAATCACTTAGATGTTTGTAAGGAATGTTGTATTCTTCAACGAATTTTTTCTGATCCTCTACCGTGTCAATTGAAATTGCAAACAAGACAGAGTCCGATGAAATAATTTCTGGATAGGTAGAAATCACGCCCTTTGCCATTTTAAACACCTTTTTAGAAGGACAGGCAAAAAGGTGGTTTTTAGGATAAAAACACAAAACGACATTTTTTTGGTCTTTGAAAGATTCCAAGTTTACTATACTGCCATCGTTGGCAGTAAGTTCAAAGTTGGGGGCAGCGTCTCCTTCTTGCATTATTCTAACTTTTTCTCCATATTTTTGATATATAACACGTGACTTTTGTTTAAGATAAACTAGAATATTTATAGAATAATTTTCATGTTTTTATGTTTTGGAACTAGATTTTTTCCAGTCTGACGGTTTTGTGATGGGCTATTATGTTCTAACAGTGGTGGCCGCATTATTGTTAGTAAAGCAGACAAGAGTAAGATTAGCTGATCTGAAGAAGGGTCTAAGATCAATGAAGTATACACCCATCACATATGGAATTCTTTTTGCATACATTTTTTTGGCTTTTGATTATGTTGATACCATCCCAATTCTCAATTGGAGCTGGTTAGGTTACAATATTGCTTTTGGTCCATTTGCGGACCAAGGAATTTGGGGGATTATTCCATTTGTCCCATTACTTGTGTACATGTTTATTCATATCAACTACATAGAGGAATTCTACTTTAGAAAATCAAAAAAGATGGTAATAGCTTGGGCTTTAATGCACATTGCGATGGGCGTAAAAATTCACATGGCCATACTATTGATCCCAATTGGCTTTTTGTTCAAATACATCTATGACAAGAAAGGAGTTCGTCACGCATATGCAATGCATTTTGCAACGAACATCTTGGTCCTATTTACCGTATTTTTTTCGTCTCTGTTCTGATTTTGGTTTTTGTGTGAGAAGAACCATACCAAAAAACCCACCAAGAACGATGTTAATTACACCCATAAATGACATCATGATAATTGGCTCATTCCCCGGAATGCCAAGCCCAACTATACTACCAAAAGCCCCTGTTGCAAAAAGAACTAGCGTTATAATTTTTAGCTTTTGGGGTCTGACGTACTTCATGACGTTTTGCTCAAGATTGAACATTATTAAAAACTGGCGGTTGTTTGACAAAAATAAGATCTAATAATATTGAAACAACACTTTATACATCTAATTTTTCATTTTATCTCGTGCCAATGTAGCTCAGCCTGGCTAGAGCATTCGCCTTGTAAGCGAAAGGTCGTGGGTTCGGATCCCATCATTGGCTCTACTCCTGACTGATTAGCTCATAACTTTTTAACAATGGTTTATTAGACCAGAAAATTCTGCTCAAAATATAGGAATAATGACGGATAGGCAATGAGCTTTTTCTGTCATTGCTTAAGAGAAGAAAAAAAGAATGACAACATTTGATCAATTTGGAATAAAAAAATCCATTTTAGATGGATTAAAGGATATTGGGTTTAAGGTGCCCTTTCCTATTCAGGAGGCCGCAATTCCTGCTTTATTGTCAGGTAGAGATGTAGTTGGCCAAGCCCATACAGGAACTGGAAAAACTGCAGCATTTTCTATCGCCATGTTACAAGCCATAACTCCTGGAAAAGGAATTCAAGGACTCGTGATAGCCCCCACTAGAGAGTTAGCAATTCAGATTACAGGTGAGATTAGAAAGTTTGGCAAATATACTGGTATTAAAACAGCCACAATCTATGGGGGTCAAGCAATGGGAACTCAGCTTGGATCCCTTGCAAAAGGTGTTGAAATTCTTGTTGCAACTCCCGGAAGGTTAATTGATCATATCAAACGTGGTTCCATCAAGCTTAACGATGTTTCTCATTTAGTGCTTGATGAAGCAGATACAATGTTGGACATGGGTTTCATTGAGGATATCCAATTCGTTTTGGACCTCACTCCAGAAAATAAGGTCATGTCGTTGTTTTCTGCTACGATGCCAACAGCAATTTTGAGATTATCAGAGGAATATTTGAGAGATCCAAAACAGTTCCTTTTAGATGCTGATGATCTTAGTGTAGAAGGGATTGACCAGTCATTTCTAGTGATTAAAGACAGAGATAAGATGGAACATCTCATCAATTTTATTAATCAAAATAAAACTGGGCAGACCATTGTTTTTTGTTCTACCAAATATAGAACAAGAGATGTGGCAAGGATGTTACCGAAAAAATTCAACGCAGTGACAATTGAAGGAGACATGTCACAGCACAGAAGAGAAATGTCAATGTCAAAATTTCGAGGTGGTAAAGCAGATATCCTAGTTGCAACCGATGTTGCTGCCAGGGGCATTGATGTGCCAGAGGTAGCTCTTGTGGTTAATTATGATGTTCCAAATCGGGAATTGGTTTATTTCCACAGAATTGGTAGAACTGCAAGAGCTGGAGGGAAAGGGAAAGCCATTACACTTGTTTCCTATTCATCTGTAGCTGACTTTAACATAATCAAAAGGCAGATCAAGGTAAATATGACTGACTTAAACAAGGAAATGAATATCGAGGTAAGAATTCCTGACCCCCTGAAAAGACAGACTCCATCTAGGGGATATGGTACTTTTTCACATGGTAGAAGTGGTGGACGTTCATTTGGTAGAAGTGGTGGACGTTCATTTGGTAGAAGTGGTGGAAGCTCGTATGGTAAAAGTGGTGGAAGCTCGTATGGTAAAAGTGGTGGAAGCTCGTATGGTAAAAGTGGTGGACGCTCATATGGTGGACAAAGTGGTGGACGCTCATATGGTAAAAGTGGTGGACGCTCATATGGTAAAAGTGGTGGACGCTCATATGGTAAAAGTGGTGGACGCTCATATGGTAAAAGTGGTGGAAGCTCGTATGGTAAAAGTGGTGGAAGCTCGTATGGTAGAAAAGATAGCACTTCATCCAGTAGCGATGACAAAGTATCTACCAAAATAGACGTTAGAGATGGAAGGAGAGATTTTGGAAAAAAGAAACGATTTAGTAGACAGGATGGCGGAAAACAGTACTATGGATTACGTAGTAGATGGTAATTCTGATTAATTTTAAGATTTAAAGGCTAGTTTCAATATAATGATGTGAAGATAAAGTAATGCATCTTGGCTATGTTTTATTGAATTGTGATCTTGGGGCAGAAGAGTATATTGTTGAAGAGCTCAAGCAAATTCCAGAAATAAAAAATGCGTATCTTACTTTTGGTGCGTATGATATAATTGCGGAAATTCATGCCAATTCTCAGGAGGATTTCGAAAAAACAGTTTCTTCAAAGATTCGAAAATTAGCTAGGGTTGTAAGCACAATGACGTTAAATGTTGTCAACCCCGAATGATTGTTATACAAGAATATCAAAATTGATTCAAAATGGAAAAAATTGATTATGAAGGCACGGTTTGGGCAATCAATCACAAATATCCTGAGCCTTTGGTTGAACACAGTATAAAAAAACTTCAACAGTATGGAATAAAAAAAGAAGACATTATACTTACAGATGCCCCAGAAAATGTCAAAATTGGAGAAATTGTTGTAGAGATTTGGCCTTACCATCTTGACGTGGCAAGAATTAGGACAATTAGAAATGATTCATTTATCAGCGGATCTGTTATGACGATAGAGCTAAAAATTGATGCTGAAGGAAACTACATAGATTAGTTTTGAAAAAAAGAAAGAAGCAAAATATTACGTTAGCAGTAATTGCAGCAGTTATTTTAGTTGCTATCATTTCCTACAATTACTCTGTAGATCAGGTAAAGATCAAAGGGTTCAATTTTGGAAATGAACTACAACAAATCCAAGATGAAGTGAAAAAATTACAAAATGATTTTGAATCAAAAACAATTCAGTGGCAAGAAGGAGATTTAACCAAAGAGCAGTTATTAGAATTTTCTCAAAAAAGTATTCTAGAATTAGAAACACTTTTGCCAAAATATGATGAATTAACAGCCCCAGAGCCTTTTATTGCGTCAGTGGATCTTTTCAAATTATCAACTGAAACGCAAATTGAGAGCAATAGGCAATACATAAAATGGATCGAAACTGGGGACGAGTCATTCAAGATTCATTCCGACTCACTTTTTCAGGAATCTTTTGAATATGAAATCGCTGCTTTAGGAATATACAAAGCGGCACAACAAGGAATTAGTCCATAACTTCTTTAAGTAAAACAGACACAAAGTTAATTATTGAAAAAATATCTTTTTTTGGTTGTCCCAATATTGTTTGGTTTTTCTAATGCATGGGCAGATGTTTCAATCCAAAATGATCAGCAATATCTTGGTAGTGATGGTGCATTACATGTTGTTGGAGAAATTCAAAACCATTTTGATATGCCACTAAATCAGATTGATATTCATGTGACGTTGTTTTCTGAGAATGAAGTAATTGATAAGATGACTACAAGTCCTATGATCAACACATTAATGCCTGGCATGAAGGCCCCTTTTGACCTAGTAATTTTGGGTCAAAAAGCTGAATTGGTGGATAGTTATTCCATTGAAGTCGATTACAAAGTGACGGAGCCTAAAAGTCAAGTAATGGACATCACTTCATCTAAGATTTCACAAGATAATTTTGACAACTTGGTGATTACTGGAATCGTTGTAAATAGAGGTGATTTTACAGCAAATACAATTGCAATTATTGCAACATTATATGATAAAGATGGAAATGTGGCCGCGGTATCAAAATCTCTGGCCAAACCAGATTATCTCAAATCAAATGATGAGGTTTTCTTTTTAATTCCAGTGACAGAAAAAACACAAACTAGCACAATAGTTGATTATACATTAGTGGCGGAATCGGAAGAATTTGCGCCAGTTCCAGAGTTTCCTTTTGGTTCTTTGTTATTATTAGCTGGTTCTGTTTCTGCATATGTAATCTTGACAAGATATGCAAGCAGATCTATACCAAATCTCGTTTGTGCATTAAATCTAAGATAGATTTGATTTCATTTAGAATTTCATTTTTATCTAAAGGAGTGGGTTTTGAAAATTTGAAAGGTATTGTAATACTTAGCATATCTTGATCAGTGTGAGAGATTCTAATTGAATGGGCATGATTATTTATTTCAGAAAGGAATTTTTTCCAGTTAAAAAGTCGCTCATTCACCAAATCTATTTGCTTTTGTAAACCTGTAATATTAGATTCATAATCAGAATCAAATATTCCAAACTTTAACATTGGAACCATTATCAAGCCGCCGTTTACTTTTTCTCGATTTTTGTGCATCTGTTCAATTAATTCGGTTTCTTTTTCTGGAGGATAGATTTCACCATAATCAGGATCAAAATAACCTGCAATCTGTTTTTTAGAATCAAAAATTCGAAAATAATTTTCATCTAATTCAAGCTTCCACATCGTCAAACAAAATTTGGTATGTAATTAAATAAACCAGTCGCATTTACGTAGAACGATGGTAATTTCAAAGGAGACTAAAGAGTTTATTGAAAATTTAATCCAGTACTATACTGATGAGATATCCTCGTACAAGCAAATTGCGGAAGATTTTGTTCCAGAAATTGAATCTGTATCTGATACTACCTTTGGAATTATTGTAGGCAATGTTTATTCTGAATTTATGAAAACATATCAAAATCAGAAAAAAACTCCTGATCTTGAGGATATTCAAGAATTTAACAAAATCATGAAAGATAGTGTTGCTTTAATCAAAAAAGCCATTTTAGAATAAAGAAAATCGATTACTAGGGAATAGGAATCTACTAACCTTTTATGAGGAATTGGCTGAAAGCATATATCTTTAACATACTTATGTGTTGCAAGTGGAACTTTCAAAACAAAAAATTGGGGAGATAAAAAACAAAATCAGGAAATTCGAAGCGATCTTTTCTGAAAAAAGATATCTTGAATCACTTGGACCCCCAATCACCATTTTCGGCAGAGAAAATGAAGCAGAAAAAATTATGAAATTTTTGCATCCCGCAAAAGATGGGTTTTCTTTTCCATTTGTCTCTGTTTATGGAAAAAGTGGAACAGGAAAATCTACTGTTGTCAAATTTATCTGTGATAATATGACCGATGTTTTTTCTTACTGTTTTGTAAATCTTCGAAGAACCGATACACATTTTGGGTGTGCCAATTTAATTTTGGAAAGTCTTGATGGTGAACAAGTAAAGTCATCTGCTGGAATTAATACCGCAATAAACAATATTGAAAAACAGATAGAAGAAACTTTGATCAGAGATAAAAAATCCAATTTTATCTTAATTCTTGATGAATTTGATGTAATATTTTCTGATAAGAGAAGAAAAGGCTCTGATTTTGTTTACAAACTATTAACTTTGATTGAGACTTTACGTTCCAAAGGTTACTGGCTTTGTTTAGTCGCAATATCTAATTCGCGACTAGCAGATTTCCCACTAGAAGAGAGGATTCGTTCAAGGATTGATGAATGTGATGTTTATTTTCCTCCATATACAAGCAAAGATGTAGTACAAATTCTCCGAAAAAGAGCAGAAAAAGCCTTTGTTGATAAGGTTGACGATGACGTACTGCGTAAATGTGCTAATCTTTCCTCAGCTGAAAACGGGGATTGTCGATATGCACTTCAGTTGTTGCTCAAGACTGCTGAAATCACAAATGGGCCCATTAGTGTTTCTGATGTGAAAAATGCCTATAGTCAATTAAAAAAAGACTATCCAGAGGAAATAATCAAAACTGTCACACCCCATCAAAAAGTGATCTTACTAGCAATGGCAAGGATGCGCATGCTTTATGAAGAAGAAGTATTTTCAACAAAAGAAATTTTTAATGAATACGGTAACATCTTACATCCATCAAAACGTCTAGAATACCGCCGAATTTTTGATCTGCTCAATGAGTTAGAAAACTTGGGTATAATTGCATCAGTAAAGAGATCCGAAGGCCGTTATGGATACCACAAGTTTTACAGATTGTTGGTTCCTCATCACGCCGTTGGATATATGGTATCTAAAAATTGGGATGCTCATCAAAATGCAATAGTAGCTGAGAAAAAAAGTTGGGAAAGAGCTGAAGAAGAAGCAAGGTTTGAAGCACTAAGACAATCGGAAAAACAACATCAACATTGAATTTTTTTGAAATTATCATTACTCGTCAAATTCAACAATAAAGCATTTAGACCAATCACTTGATATGCAATATATCAAGGATTCAATGGAACCAATTAAAACCAAAAATTCCTGAAAACAAAATTACGTTCGTTCAAAATACTAACAAGAAACAAAAACCGATCATTACATTAATGGTGACAATGACTCAGTTTTTTCAGAGATTATTTTTTGTCACAGCTCTGTAGTGATGTATATTTTACCATCTTCTTCTGCAAATACCAACGTTTGTCCTTCCTTTATCTTCAAGCGTTTTCTTACCTCTTCAGGAATAGTTACTTGGTATCTTACGGTGACTTTGCTTGCACCTAGTATCTTTGCCATTCATCAAGATTAACAAGATCATTACGCATTATATGTAGCCAAGAATACCAAGATCACCAAGATTTATCTTATAGCATGATGAATGTGAGCGCATTGCTTTCCAAGAAAGCCATCCTTTTAGGTATTGGGTTTTCTCTAGTGTTTATTTTTGGAATGCTTAATGCAATTGGTATTATCCCCGGATTAACATATTCTAGTGCTGTAATCTCTGAGGTAATATCTAAAAACCCATTCCAAGTTTATGAAATAAACACAGTATGTGAATTAGCTGATTTAATGCTAGAGAATCATTTTAGCTTTCAGGTATATATGGACGATTTTGAGAAACAACTCCCAACTGAATGGAATGAAAGAATGTCTATTCAAGCAGAATCTGAAAAATTCTGGAAGGAAATAAGTGATCAACAAAAAAACTTAGGTAGTCGATATCTAACCGCAGAAGAAGAAATTACAATCCAGAAAATAGAACATAGAAATAAAATATCGTCTTATACAATGGTAATGAAATATTTTTCTGTTAATCCAGATTTAGAAGGTACATTTGTTGCTCTGTATGAATACAATCCTTTGTCTCTATTATGGTTGAAGGAATATCATCCAGAATGTATGCCACTTTTAGAAGAGAAATATGGCTAGTGATCAAATCCTATGAACTAAAATAAGACCAAAAATGGTCTGGGACTTAAAAGACTCGGATCTGGTCTAAAGTTATTAATTATTATACAGTTCTTATTCTATTATGGAATTTAGCATCAAAACCAAAGGATTCGATAAAATAGATAAAATGTTAGCGGATATGATTCATGATTTAGAGCCGGAAGGCTTTATGCAGTGGGCAAATACTATTGAAAAAACTGCAAAAGAAATTTGTAATGATCCTGATTGTAAACGAATTAAATTCAAAGCTAATAAAGATATGAAAATTTCAATGAATTTTGCAGATGTAGAAGCAATTGAATGTCTAAAAAAAGCAATTAAGCAACACCTCAATTCAATGTCAATAGGATTAAGGGCATTTTATGAGCAAGGATTACCTAAACAACTTGATGAGATTAAGAAAAATTTTAGCGTCTAGAAATCCTAATCTGTCTTTAATTGCGTCCCTACAACTTTGTGAGCCAATAATCTTAATTGAATCATTGGACATTTCATGATTGATGGGTAAAATAACAATTGATAATCTAGGTAGATTATCTGACATTACATTATATGATCAATATGAAAAAATTGGGTGGTGGTGGCTACCTAACTGTGAAGATAAACACGTGTGCGGTAAAATAATCTACAACAAGGGAAGAATTAGTTTAGAAACAATGTTTTCTATGACAGGAAAAGATACTGGATTTTTAGATAACTTAGATTTACAAAAAATTCCTGTTATTTTTGGTACTTTGGATACAGGAGAGAATATCAGATTAATAGATTGTAGAATGCATCATCGTACTAACAATAAATGTGAACATAGAGTATTGAAAATGTTTTCTAATGCTAGATGGAATTCACCACCTGAGAAATTTAATAAATTATCTGTAGAATATTCTAGTTTATTTGAGTGGTTGGGAATAAAAACAATCGATGTACAACATGATGAAGAAAAAAACATAATCACACATACTGCACCAAAATCTATACCTGTAAAATTAGATAATGAAAATGAATTGAATTTTTTTATAGGTTATTCAATCTCACACCATTATCTTCCAAAAAACTACATAATACCTCAATTTGCATCAGTGACGTTAACTCACAATAAACAAATTTCATTTGAAATATTATATGAGAAATTGAAATATTTTAGATATTTCCTAATGTTAGCTGTACAAAACCCAGTTTATCCAATCAAAATACATGCAAGAGTAGATAATGAATTAGAAGCAGTATTTTTAGATCAAGAATTAGATCAAGATAAAAAAGATATTGATAATCAAAATATGTTATTTACATTTCAACAAATAAAAGATAACCATGAAAAAATAATACAAACATGGTATGAATTATGTGCTAAATATGATAAATCTCTAATGATATTTTTTTCAAATATGTTTCACAGTAAATTTCTTACTTTGGAATTACAATTTCTTCAAATGGCTCAATCGTTAGAGGCATTTCATCGAGTAGATAATAAAAAAGATATACATCTTAAAGATAGGTTGAATGAATTATTATTACCATATCAGGATCATTTCATAAATTTTGATACGGCTAAAATAGAAAAGTCTAGACATTATTACTCGCATGGATTTATTGAAGATTATAATGAAAGTGAAATATTAGACATACAAAATTTGTACTTCTCTACAATGAGAATGGATAGGTTAATACAAATATGTCTGTTAGATAAATTACCATTAAATCAGGAATTAAAAAATAACATAATAACAAAATTAATGTCAGATGTAGATAAAACCGAAATACTTAATCAGAAAATTAAGTAAAGATTGAATTTATTTAGCAGTTTCTCGTAATAGTTTTACGAAATTAATTAATTTTTTATGTACATTAACAATACTAGTTTTAATTCTTTCATTTAGTGTACCTTCATCTGCTTTTGGATATGTTCATGAGAAAATAGAGGAGTTAATACCAGAAATCCCAGAAGAAATTGAAGAGGTGTATGAAGAAGGTAGTAAAGCGATTGGTGAAACAATTGAAGAAGGATCAAAATACGCTCCTATTCTACCCTGTATCACTCAAGTCAATTTAGAAACATTAAACGATTTCCCTTTAGAACAAAGTACAAGTGTTTTTAGATGTATCACTGATAATATTTCAGTAACCTCTCAACTCTTTTATGATTTAGTATCCGATTTTAATTTACAAAGTAATTTTGAAGAACACTTTGCAAATAAAAAACAAAGTCAACTTGAAGAAATTTCTCTGATAACTATACCTGACGATATTGAAGAATACACATCACAGTTTGCAAAACCTCTACAGCAGTCAGGATATGACGAAATGGTAATTCATTATTTTTCTTCAGAAGAGATTGATCGATTAAGTCAATTCGAAGGAATTGATGAAAACACGGCTATTTCTCTATTAGAAGACATCCCTACATATGATATTGAAACTGGTAAACCATCTACACTTGATAAACAATTACAAAAAACTATTCACAACCATCCTGTTTTGAAAGATACTGCTTTTGGAGAAAATCCTGTAAGATCCGGTTTAATGTTGTATTTTGATAGTAAGTTTATCTTTGTTACTCCCATAATACCAATTTCAGATAATCAGTTAATTTCAGTTGAGGAATATTGTATACTTGAAATCGATGAATTGTATTGTGATAGATTGATAAAACTAGGCGTTTTGAGCCACATGGCAATAAAAAAAGATCCAGCCTTAGCTATAAAATCAATTGAGATGTTTTTGATTTTGGCAAAAGACATCAACAAAGAAACTGGCGCTGGTTTGGATTCTGAATTAGAATATGCCACATATTATGTTGAATTCATCAATGAACTAGATCCACAAAAACTCGCAGATGGAAAACTTATTGAAACAGAAAGTGGTGAATTCGTTTCTTTGAATGAAATATCTGAAATCAAATATAATGGACATAAAATTAGCATAGCAAAAAAAGCTCTCAAATTTATGGGCTCTGAGCATAAAGGAAAATCAAATCTGTTAGCAGAAGATTTCGAAATCTTTATTGACATAATGAATGATCTCAACGAGGGAAATCCTTCATCAATACAATATAATACAAAAATCAAACCAAGCGTTCCTAAATGGATAAAGTGGTGGCCAGACAATCAAATCAGCGATTCAGATTTTGTAGATGGAATAAAAGACATGATTAAGAATGATATGATTACAGTATCTTCGACCAAATCTTCTATAGGTGAGTCTGAAAGAGTTCCTTCATGGATTAAAAATAACGTAGAATGGTGGGCAAATGATCAGATTTCTGAAGAAGACTTAATCAGAGCCATTCAATATTTGCTTGAAAAGGGAGTAATTCGAATTTAAAATGAATGAGAGAGAAGAAATCCGATGGAAATTCCAAGTTATGCTAGAAAATACTAGTACAGTAATGAATTGGGCTGAAAATCAGCGAAAGATCCTGGTGGATTTCTACAAACAAAACATTAGAGATGTTGAAAAAGTAAGAAATTATTGGATAGCAGGAATTGGTTTTGGAATTACCATTTTTGCCCCTCTAATTGCCATAGGAGCTATTGAATTATTTTATTCATTTTATCTTATTGTGGCTGGTTTAGTTGCAATTGGATTATTTATGGTAACCAATAACTATATTTTTAAAAAAACGCAAGAACAAGATAAAATTAATGTAATGTATTTTCAAGCCATAAATGGAGAGATGTTACCCCTCAAAGGAATGATTTCAACATTAGCGTTAAACGATGATCAAAAAACTATCAATATGATAACGCTTCAAAATTATATTCATTCATATACTAAAGCGATTTCTTATGATGTTTCATTTCATATGAGTAAAACAATGAAGTTAGATAAATTTGATGATAAACCATTTAGGGAATCTTACGAGTACGCAAAACAAAATTTAGAATTGTTTTCTAAATCAGATTATGAAACAGGTGTAGACAGGATTAAAAAATTTATTGAAGATTTTGAAAAAAATGAAAAATAATGAATGGGTCTCTAAGGATTTGAACCAATCTACTTGCTGAGTAAAGTTAAATTCAAATATCAAAGAAAGAAAACGTAATTCACAATGGCGAAAAACAGAAAGCGTTTTAATCAAAGCGCTATTCTCAGACATCTTAAAACAAAGTGTGAAAGATGCGGTAAGGGAACCCCAGAAGTGGATTTATCCGTCCATCACAAAAATGGAAAATCATATGATGATGATTGGAAAAATGTTAGAATTTACTGTATAACCTGTCACAGAATTGTTGAAGGTAGAGACAAAAAAGACAGAGATCGAAGATAAACCTTTGACCTTGAAAGTCACAAAAATCATTAACATTTGATAGTGACCGTTCTAGGGTCTAAAATAAGACCAAACAAGTAGCGGGTCTTAACAGATTCGAATTCATTCCTACATCTACGATCCGATTTATCTAAAAGTATTATAATATTACTCGGGCATAAGAACGCACATAGTGAACCTTAAGGGAATTTCTGTTGTTGTAGTGGTGGCAGTAGTCATTTTGTTAATAGTGTTACTGCCAATAAAGCCAGGAGATATGCCGCCTACCATACTAGATGAAGCCATATTTGATGAAGAAGTAACACTGAAAGTAAAACCAAGTGATTTAGAAACAGACACTGTAGATAGTCCTGATGTCATAGAATCTACTGTGGTAGAAAATCAAACAGCCCCTAAGCACTTCGTTAGAAATGCAACAGATGTTCCAAGTTTATCAGGCTGACTGTGTCAATCATACACAAAAAAGCAGACGAACTTTATCTTAAATTAATGTTACACAATTTTAAGATTATATAGATCCATGTTCTAAATTACTACAATGTACAAAGCAATTGGGCTTGGTCTTTTTGGACTATTTTTTATGCTGGTAATTCCAACAGGTCTTGAGAGTCAACAAGATAACGTTCTATTATACGGCACAGGGGCAATAGTACAAAAAGACGCAAGTGGTGAAGTGATATTAGAAAATGTAGTTCACAACAGAATAGTCAACACTGGAGAACAGTTCATGATGAATGCAACCTTTAGAAACGCTAGTACTGATCCTACTGGAACTAATAATATATCTGCAATCTGTCTTTATCGAGGATCATTTTCAACCATAGATAGTGAAGGAACAACTGCATCGAATTTTGACGCTGCCAATACCATTACTGGAACAGAATGTCAGGTAGAAGCTTCTAATGACGTAACTACTACTCCAGGTGAAGCAATTGTAAACGGAACCTTCGCAGAACCAACACATGCAGCTGCTACAGATGAGATTGGAGCTATTGGAGTTTGTCAAGACGCATTGGCACGGGCTGACGGAACCGATTTCTTTAATTGTGGTGGTTCTGGAAGCATATTGTTTTCAGTATTCGACATCACTAATGTGACGTTAGGCTCAGGCGGCACCGTTGACATTACATACACGTTCAATATAACTTCCTCTGGAAGTTAATCGATTTCTTTTTTTCTTTTTTTACAAAAAATATATTTTCAACCTAATAGTTGTTGAACACAAATGAGAAAAAAAACAGAAAAAATTTTTGTTATTGTTGCAGCTGCTTTAGTTCTCGTGGCACTTTATTTTATTCCATTATCTCAGGGATACTTGGGTTTGTTTTTGAATATATTTTCAGAACCAAACTGGGATGAAATTCATCCTGCATATGTTGTAAAAAATGCAATCCCGGTAAACTTGATTGAAAAGGAAGATGGAAAATGTAAAGTCACAGCACATATACTTGATGAAATAGTTGAACATGGATATTTTAAACGTGGAGATGAACTTGCGAGAGAGTTGGACTATGATAGAGATGATGAAACTATATTACTTCCGTGTGATATGCTCAAAGGAGAAAAATCTAAACTGAATATATGGTTTGTAGTAGAAGAATCACCAAAACACTCAAAAAAATACCAATATTTTGTTACCCCTTGGGAATGAAACACTGTCCGACTAGTCATAAAATCACAGATTACATCGTGATAGAAAAAATACTGCCATATTATCCCTTGAGGCAAAGTTGTAACAAAAATGTTAAACAGGCTCAACATTAAATAGGATATTCTTATTTTTATTGATATTGGGCAATTGGGAAGTATCCTTTTTGTTAGGGTTTATTTTGCTATTAGGGGTATGGACGTTATCTCCTTTAGATAATAATTATTTTTATATTGATTCTAATGGTCACAAACATTTTACCGCTACACCAGAAATCTCTGATTACGATAATGCCATAGACAATTTGACTAACGTATTGTTTCTTAGATATGAAAATCTGTGGATTACTTATGATAACACCAACGTAATTGATTATTCAAACAGTCTGAAAACAAGTCAGGATTCTTTGAGTGATGTTTACTATGCAGATAAACAACTAGTACTAAGTGCAGATCAGTCATTAATACCAGCTCAATTTTTTTCTGATTTTACTTTACCACTTGAAAAAAATGTTGACGTGTTTTTTGAGGAACAAAGTGTCTTCACAACAGAAACAACAGATTACCTGAATTCTTTTGTTGATGTCAAAAATAATCCAACATTTTTGTTGTTGTTTATTCCTCTTGTGGGTTTTATTTTAATTCGTTCTGAAAATGAAAAGCTTACAGCTCGTAATTTTAATCAAATTATGTCGTTTGGTTTTGCGTTAATTCTTTTATCCTCTGGTTTTACATTACCAATGTCTATTTCATCGTCGTATTGGAATTTTGCTTATGGAGAAGAACCATCTGCAAATAATACATCTGTCTCATTAACACCACCAACCAATACTACATCATCACAAACAACAGAGACTACAGTACGTGAATTTACCACAGTCAGAGAAAAACTAGTTACTCTAGACAAGTTTGATACAAGGTACGAGAATTTTTCTGCAAAGATAGACAGAAACGTTTTAGACGTTATGACAAGCACAAATCCAGATTTAATTGCAAAAAAAATGGGAGCGTCTTATCAAGCTGGTAGAATCACAGTCTATGTATATCTTGACGAGGGTTATGGTCCTAGTCCGCCCCCAGGAATTGATGTATTAGCAAGAGCTGATAACATTCTAGTTTCAAAATTAACACTTCAAGTGATAAACCAACTTTCGCAACTGGATTCGGTTAAAAGAATTACTCTGCCAATAAAACCCATATTTCATGGTCATGCGGTTAGTGAAGGTGTCGAGTTTACTGATGCTGATTTGCTTCATGCGGCTGGCATAGATGGAACGGGAGCAGTTGTTGCAGTAATAGACTCTGGTTTCTTTACTTCGAATGCTGAAATTTCAGGAAACATTATTGGCACTTTCGTTGGTGTGGGCTGTGCCAATGTAATTTGTGGAGATACGGGCGGTGATTCACATGGAACAGCAGTGGCTGAAATCATAGTGGATATGGCCCCATCTGTTTCCCTCGTTCTTTATCCTATCACTGACTTGGTAGGCTTTCTTAATGCTGTTGATAACATCATCGCCAGAGGGGACATAGATGTCATTTCAATTTCATTAGGCTTTCCCACTTTGGGCGGTGACGGCACCACTGGATTTTTCCGAGATGGTAGCTCTAGTGTAGCTAAAAAAGTCAATCTGGCAAGAAATAGTGGAATACTCGTAATCATCGCAGCAGGTAATAAAGGGGGGTCACATTGGCAAGGAACCTACGTTGCAAGTCCAGTTTCACCATCGTCAATAGGATTAACCGGATTCCAGAGTGTGATGAATTTTCGTCCAGGGGAAGCAGGAGTTCAAAGAGCTTGCTTACCTGTACTTGACTTTGGAGATCGATTCCAAGCTGCTTGGAATGCATGGTCAACAACAAATCAAGATTATGATTTATTTTTATACGATTCTAGCATGACAACACTTTTGGATGCTTCAGCAGACTTTCAAACTGGCACACAACCGCCTATCGAGGTAATTGGTGCAGTTGGGAACATCGGCCCTTTTCTCGAATGCCTGGTTTTGGCATCATTTTCGTCCAGCCAAAATCATTTTTTCCACATAGATGCTTACGGCAACCTTGTTGATCTTTCTGTGACTGGTGCTGGGAGGCCTGGCAGTATAGGTACTCCAGCTGATGCAACAGGTTCTTTTTCAGCAGGTGCCATAAATCAAGCTACAGATTTACTAGAAGGCTTTAGTTCCGGTGGTCCCACAGACGATAATAGAAACAAGCCAGAAATTTGCGGTCCTGACAATACTCTTAGTCATCAGTCTGGTTTGAACCCCTTCTTTGGAACCTCTGCAGCCACACCTCATGTTGCAGGAGCTGCCGCATTGCTTCTGGATCAGGATCCTACACTTACAGCTTCTCAACTTGAAAACGAGTTGATAAACCAGGCCCGCTTTAATGCAGCATATTCCATTAACAATCTATGTGGTGCCAATTCTGGCGCTCTAGAATTGTCAGTTGCATTGAGCAGAACAGCTCAAGACACCATAATCCCATCAGAATCAGTAGAACGATCAGTAGAACAACCAGAATCATTCTCTAGAGCAGCTCAAGACACCATAATCCCATCAGAAGATGTAGAACGATCAGTAGAACAACCAGAATCATTCTCTAGAACAGCTCAAGACACCATAATCCCATCAGAAGATGTAGAACGATCAGTAGAACAACCAGAATCATTCTCTAGAGCAGCTCAAGACACCATAATCCCATCA
>JAEHKV010000125.1 GCA_016838845.1 Nitrosopumilales archaeon
CCACATCTTTTAGGCCAACGTTGGTCTTCAAGAAAAATTCCTGATGCTCCAGCAGATTCTAACTCTTTAACTAATTTCCAAACACTTAGTGCATTTCCATATCCAGTATCTGCATCAACTATTACCGGTACTGATACTGCACGACAAATTCGCCTTGCATTATCAACAGTTTCTGCAGAACTTATGAAGCCATAATCAGGCATCCCAAAAAGAGTTGCTGATGTACCATAACCTGTTTGAAACATTGCATTGAATCCTGCTTTCTCTGCAATTTTTGCACCAATTGCATCATAAACCCCTGGAATGATAAGGGGTTTTTTCTCCTTGAGCATTTGTTTGAGACCTTTCAACGAAAGACGTTTTCAAGTGAATTATTTATGATTTTAAATGAGGAATCTAATTAGAACGAAATGGCATCTAAATTAATACAAAAAACCTTACAACTTCAGAGAGAATTTTCAAAATTGGTAATTACAAAAAATCATCTACCAAAGAAAATTATGAGTATTTGCGGGGTAGATGTTTCTTATAGTGAAAAAAAGGCCTTTTGTTCTGCTGTAATTATTGAAAAAAATACGATGGACATAGTAGAGTCTGTCAGAGTTTCAGAGACAATCATCGCTCCCTATATCCCAGGTCTTTTCATGTTACGGGAATCAAGAGTGATTTTAAAAGCACTAAAGAAACTAAAATCAAAATTTGATGTTTTACTTATAGATGGAAATGGACGCTTGCATCCACGCTTATGTGGTTTAGCATCTTTCATTGGAATAAAAATTGACAAACCAACTATTGGTGTTGCAAAAAAACTTCTTTGTGGTAAAATATTACAAGATAATATGATAGAATATGATGATCAAGTATTAGGTTATGTAATGGAACACCAAAAGAAAAAAATCTATGTGAGTATAGGCCATAAAATCAATCTTAAAAGAGGCTCCCAAATTGTTGAAGATTTAATACTTGAAGAAAAATGGTATCCAGAACCCCTTAGGTTAGCTGATTTAGATTCAAAACTGTTCAGGAAAGGAAAGACACAAAAATTTTTAAATTGATTAGCCGAAATTTTATTTTATTATAATTTTTTTTCTTTTCTTAGTTGATTCCTTTTGTAATTTTTCTAATTCTGATCTGAGAAATTTTCTATATTTTTCAGTCTCACCTTTTGTCATGTTTGAAACATTCGCGCTTAATACAGTTCCCATTGTAGTAACCTTTTCAATAAGATCCATCGCAACAAACTTTCCCACATTTCCTAATCTGAATAAAACGTTTAGTTGTTTTTTTACCACATCATTTAATATTTCAACATCTTTTGCTGTAACTTTTCCTTTTTTTGTAATATCATACTTACCATCTTTTGTTTCTTCAACCAATCTTTCATCTAATAGTCTTCCAAGTAAAGGATAGATCAAACCAGGCGAAGGTTTCCATTCTCCTTGACTTTGCTCAATTGCATGATCTATGATCTCTTTTCCAGAATATGGTTTTGTTTTCAATAATTCTAGAATATAGTATCGGGAGAAACCTCTAGGCACTGAACTTCCAACCCTCTGGAACCATTCTGATATCATCACTAGCGATATCACTAGTGATATATATTAACCCATCCATAGCATTTTCCTCGATCATTTTACAATACATATTTAACCGATTTTTGGCGGACAAAGGGCGTTATGACCGAATCCATTGAATATGATTTGGTGATTTGTGGTTCTGGTTTGGCAGGACTAAGAGCAGCAATTGAAGCCGCAAAAAAAAGTTCGAAGATTAAGATCGGAGTAATTTCTAAAGTACAGGTAATGCGTTCCCATTCTGTTTCTGCAGAAGGGGGAACTGCTGCAGTTATTTTTGAAGACGAAGGTGATACATTAGAGTCTCATATTTATGACACCATTAAAGGAAGTGACTTTTTAGCAGATCAAGATGTAGCCGAACGTCTTTGTCGTGAGATGCCAAATGAAATATTTCAATTGGAAAAATGGGGAATGCCTTGGTCAAGACGAGAAAATGGACAAATTGATCAAAGATGGTTTGGGGGATACAGTTTCCCCAGAGCCACTTATGCTGCAGACAAAGTTGGTTTCTATGAAATGCAAACATTGTATGATACTTGCCAAAAATTTGACAATATAGAATTTCTTAACGAATGGTATGTAACTTCAATTGTACACGATGGAGAAAGAGTTAGGGGACTTACAGCAATAGAACTATCTTCAGGTACTTTCTATGCTATCAAAGCAAAAGCTTTGATAATTGCAACAGGTGGTGCTGGAAGAATCTATAGCTATTCAACATATGCTCTTTCATCAACTCCTGATGGTCTTGATATGGCATACAGGGCTGGTCTGGCACTAAAAGACATGGAATTTGTTCAATTTCATCCAACAGGAATTTTACCATCTGGAATTTTGATTACAGAAGGTGCTAGAGGAGAAGGTGGATACCTTCTAAACAACAAAGGAGAAAGATTCATGAAAAACTATGCAGCGAAAAAAATGGAGCTTGCTCCTCGAGATATTGTTTCAAGAGCAATGATCATCGAGATTCGTGAAGGCAGAGGATTCAAGCACGAAACAGGCGTGGATTGCCTCAAACTGGATATGCGGCACATAGGAGACGAAAAAATTAAGGAAAAATTGGGCGGAATTAGAGAGATTTCCATAAAATTTTCCGGAATTGATCCTGCCAAAGACATTCTGGCTGTTAGACCTGTTTGTCATTACATGATGGGAGGAATCCACACCAACATTGATGGAGCAACAGAATTACAAGGAGTCTGGGCAGCCGGTGAAGCTGCATGTAACAGTGCTCATGGATCAAACAGACTTGGAGCAAATTCTACTTCTGAATGTATTGTATGGGGAAAAATTACGGGAACACTAGCTGTTGATTACATTGAAAAAGGAACTACATCAGAACCTTGGCCTGAGTTTCGTGTTGAAGCTGAGGAAAAAAGAATCTATGATGGAATATTTCGTGGAAAAGGAAGTGTCAATCCATACGAAATTAAACAAGAACTTACTGACACAATGGATGAAAAAGCCCATGTCTACAGGGATGAAGAAGGTTTAGTAGAAGGATTGAAGAAAATTCGATCACTAAAAGAGCAAGCCTGGAAACACGTTGATGATAAAGCAAAGGAATACAATACAAACTTTACAAACGTAATGGAGCTAGACTCCATGTTCCGAGTTGCTGAAATTGTCTTGATAGGAGCAATCAACAGAAAAGAATCACGGGGGGCTCATGCTAGAACAGATTTTCCGAACAGAGATGATAAAAATTTCTTACACCATACGCTTGCATATTATGATCCAAAAGAACCAATAATGAAAACTCATCCGGTCACTATAACTAATTACAAACCAGTGGAAAGGAAGTATTAGATGGAAAGATCAGACGAAAATAAAGAAGGAATCAAAGGAATGGCAAATCCCGCAAGATACGGGATTGAAAGAGTTGCGTATTGGTTAATGAGACTTACTGGACTTGGCCTTCTTGCATATTTTATTGCCCACATTTATGAAACAAGCATGATTTTGAAAGGAAGTGTAGGATGGCAAGAAGTTCTAGAACTTACCCAAACAACTGAAGGTCACATTATCCTTACTCTTGTTATAGGAATGTGTGTTTTCCACACGGTTAACGGTATTCGTGTAATGCTAGGACATGGAGGCGTTGGCGTTGGAAGACCAGCAAGACCAGACTATCCGTATATTTCTCAATCACAGAACTATAGACACAAAATTACGATATATTCAGCAATAGTTCTTGCCGCAATAGCAATGATGTACGGCTTAGCCGTAATGTTTGGTGAATAAAATGCGAGAAAGTATAATTATGAAAATTCATTATGGAACTGCTCTAGCAGCAGTTGCACTTGTAGCTGTTCACATCCTGTTTAGACTTACACAAAACTTTGCAGAATCATTGAGCTATCAGAGTGTAATCGCAAACTACCAATTCCTACCATATGCCGGACTACTTGAAATTATCTTAATTTTACTATCTATACATGGATTCAATGGCCTCAGAGTCATTTTATTAGAACTCAAACAAGGACATTCTTACGAAAAAGCAGTGTCATATGGTTGTGTTGCAGCAATGGTAACTGTTATTGCATATGGCTCTAGAACAATATTTATGACAAGTATGGGGATGTTTTAG
>JAEHKV010000126.1 GCA_016838845.1 Nitrosopumilales archaeon
CGGTCCGAAGCCGCCCGCACTATCCTGACTGTGCTACGAGTCCAAAAAAGTAAGAATTTAACGGGCTAAAATACCTGTCTAGATACTTTGAAAGTAACAAAAAAAGTTGCAGGTGTTGAATATGCAATTAGAGATATTGTAATCGCTGCAAAAAAATTTGAACAACAAGGAAAAAAAATTGAATATCTAAACATTGGTGATCCTGTAAAATATGGTTTTCAACCACCAGACAATGTTAAAGAAGCTTTGATTAATGCGGTTAAAAAAGGTGAAAACTATTATTCTGAATCAGAAGGTCTTCCTGAACTACGATCTGCAATTGCTGAAAAAGAACATGCCAAAGGGCTTTCAGTTTCTGGGGATGACATTCTTGTTACAAATGGTGTATCTGAAGGGCTCGATATGGTAATTTCATCTATTGTAGACGAAGGTGATGAAGTTTTACTGCCTGGCCCCTATTATCCTCCTTACGCATCCTATGTAAAACTGCGTGGTGGAATTCCGGTCGAATTTACTGTAGACTTGAATAATTCCACACCAGATATTGATGATATTCGTTCCAAAATTACTTCAAAAACCGTAGCCATTTGCCTTATCAGCCCTAACAATCCAACTGGTGCGGTCTTTAACGAAAAAGCATTAAAAGAATTAGTTGATGTTGCAAATGAACATAATCTCTACATTCTCTGTGATGAAATCTATGATCAAATCGTTTATGATGAAAAATTTGTTGGAATAGGAAAGATTGCAGGAGACTCGCCAGTAATAATACTAAACGGTTTTTCAAAGGTGCATTTAATGTCAGGATGGAGAATTGGATATCTTGCATTCAACCAATCACCACAACTAAATGAGATTAGAGAAAACCTTCCAAAACTAGCACGAGTTAGAATTGCCTCAAACCTTCCTGTTCAGCAAGCTGCTCTGGAATCACTGAGAGGCCCACAGGAATATATCACTGAATTTGTATCTGAACTTAAAAAAAGACGAGATTTAGTTGTAAAAAGACTGAACTCAATTCCAGGATTATCTTGTTCTAATCCTAAAGGTGCATTCTACGCTTTTCCCAAAATTGAGAACAACAAATATAGCTCAGATGAGGAATTTGTGCTAAAATTATTAGAAACAAAAGGCGTTCTAACTGTTTATGGTTCAGGATTTGGAACAAAATATGGCAGTGGTTATTTCAGGATTGTATTTTTGCCAAGTTTACAGATTTTAGATTCTGCATTAAATAAAATTGAAGAATTTATGGGTCAGTAACTCCAAACTGAAAACTTCTTTGGTGTTATTTCTATTATACAATCAGTATCATCAAGTAATTCTTTTGCAGATTTGTTTTCAAGTGATCTAAAATATCGTAAAAGAATTCTTTTTGCAAGTTTTGAGACTTTGTTTTCATCTAAAATCAGTTTTGCAGAACCTTGTCCAAGCACTCCAAAAATATCTGGAGATCGTATTCCTATATCTATACACAAACTAACCCGTTTGTTTTTTTTGATATTTTTTGCTTTTTCAGTACGAGTATTAGTCCCAATATAGAATTTTTTTGCGCTGTACAGGTACCATACAGGAACAATATGTGGAGTTCCTTTTTGATCAATAGTTGCAAGCCGCAAAACTTTTTGAGTTTTTATAAAGTCATCTCGTTTGGTCAAGGTTTTTTCTAAATCCTAGAGCTATCATAAAAACTCCAAATACAATCATTCCCATAGATATTTTTTCATGTGTTATTTCAGAATTTAATAAAAAATCAAGTACAAATTCTGGGCTCCAAAGCAAAATTTGTCTAACCAAAACTATTACAGCCATAATGATGAAAAGAACACCCATTGCAGTAAACCAGTTTTTACCACGACGATAATACTCTGGGCACATAATATCACAAAATGGATTTATACTATCTTTATTCCCGGATTCTTCAACTTGTTCTTAATCATTGCATTTAGCAATAAAGGAGTCGCCATTTCAGTAAAATAAGACAATGAACCAGGCCCCAAGTAAATTGGTCGTAAACCTTCAATTTCATTAATTAATTCATTTACAACATTTACCGAATCTTTATCATCACCACAAACAAAGATATCATAATCCAAAACTAGAGTTGGATTTGCTAATTTTTTTTCAGAAATTACATGAAAAGCTGAAACAAGTTTTGATTTATTTTTCATATGTTTTTCAACAAGCTGATATGAATATGGTTTATTTTCTTTAATTGGAATAAACTCAAATCCAACGTCTGTTTTAGTCATTGGAACTATTGGTGATACAACAATACAGCTGTCTTTAATTTGTGGAAGCAACTGAGAACAAACCGAATCAATGTGTTCGTATTGAATTGACAGAATCAATACATCACTATCTTTTACAATTGTTTCATTGTCGTTACCATTAATACTGCCACTAATTTGACCATGAACTTCTTTGGCAAGATTTGTATATTCTTGTGCAGATTCAGTAGCCCGTGTTGCATCTCTAGAACCAATCAAAATATCATGTTTTTTACACCATCTAAGTGCAAAGCCTTTTCCCATTCCACCGGTTCCACCAACGATACCAATTTTCATCTATTTCAGTCTGGCAATGTTATTATTATCTCTATTTGAAATTCGAGTGAATCTTGGGATCTATTATTTTTTTAAGACATGGTCAAGCAAAAAATAATGTTGAAA
>JAEHKV010000127.1 GCA_016838845.1 Nitrosopumilales archaeon
AGGTATTGTCTACCTTTTGGTGTAATTACAAATGTGTTTTTCCCGTCGTATTCAATTTTATTAATCAAGCCAGCACCTGTCAAATTTTCAACAAATTTTGTTATTCTCGAATGTGAGAGATTCGTTTTTGTTAGCAAAGGGGTTATCTTAATTCCCCCTTGACCATACTGTTCAGTCGCTGTAAGCAAATCAGCTACAATCTGGGTGCTATTTCTGTAAGTAACCATACGAAAATAGGCCCTCACCAGCGCTTATAAATCTTGGTTCTCATTACCAACCATTACCATTCATTACCAGTAGGTATATATACCGTTACCAATGACAACCAATTATGAGTACAAGAACTCCACAAACAAAAGCAAACGCAATTTTCCAGAGAAAGTCTGTTGACACCTGGAGAAACACAGTAGATTTCGTCACTGAAGCAACGGAAAAAACCATAAGATTCTATGATGATTCTGTTAATGCATTTGTTCAATTTAACACCAACCTGGTTGAATCCTGGTTTGCTACATTCAGAAAAGCAAGCAACTAATTCAATCATTTTTTTTTCTTTCCAGTTTGAATCGTCCATATAGGACTATACCCATATGGTATTTTTAGAAAAGCTTGCAAAAATTCGATACAATTGGTTAACCTGATGAGTATGTAATGAGTATGTGAATTTTGGATCAAAAACTGATTGGTTGATCAGTTTTAAATGTTAAAAGCGATATTTTGTATTATGAGGTTTCTGAATTGGGGAGAAAAATCTTGGGAAGAAGTAATTGAAAAGGTGCTTACACAACCAAAACATAAAGATCTCTTAGTGAAAAAATCAAAACTACCAGACTTACCTCCTGAATTTCAGTTTCGGTATGGCGATGGAGATGGTCAAATAGCTAATTATGGATTGCCTTTAGAAGATGGAACAGGAATTCATGTAAAGGAGTATGATGATTTTTACAAAATCCATTGGGATCAAAAAGATCCTAACGTTGATCCATTAGGTCATCTCATTCATGATTCGCCTCAATGGATAGTAATAGGCGCAGTGGGTGCCTTAGTAGCTGACGAACTTTTTTTAAAAGGGAAATATCGTAAAAAAGCAGTAAAAACCATTTCTGATTTTATAAACAGTTTTTTCTAATCTGGTTTCATCAAAATTTTGCCAAACAAGCCTTTTCCTTTTAGCATTTTTGTGTGAGCTTCTGCTGCTTGTTCAAAAGTATATTCTGAATCAATAATTGCCTTGATTTTACCCTGAGACATCCAGTAGAGTCCTTGCTCTAATTCTGCCCTTGTTCCCTGAGTTGAACCAAGAATGTTAGTTCCCTTAAAGAAAACATGGCGAAGATCTGTTTGTACATCATAGCCTGTGGTTGCACCAGTTGTAACAATGGTTCCACCAAATTTTAGAAGAGTTAGTTCTTTATTCCAATGGGTGCCTCCAATGTGCTCATAAATCACATCAATTCCGACATCTTTGCCTTTTTTCTTGGCTATTTCTTTTGAGATTCTTCTTACTTCTTTGTGCCAATCTTCTTTTCTGTGATCAACAGCATAATCTGCACCAAGTTCTTTGCATTTGTCTAGCTTGCCAGGACTTGCTGTTGCAATTACATCACAATTGTACAATTTTGAAATTTGAATGCCAAAAATTCCCATTCCAGAGCCACCGCCCATGACCAATACAGTTTGTCCTGGTCGAATCTTTGCTCTTCCAACTAACATATGCCAAGAGGTAAGAAGTGTCATCGAAGCTGCTGCAGCTTCATCATAGCTTATATTTTCAGGAATTTTGACGACATTTACTTCTGGTAAATGAGTAAACTCGCAAAATCCTCCCCATAATGGGCCGGTCTCAAATCCCCAAATCTTTCTATCTCTACAATCATATTCTCGTCCACTTGTACATTCCTTACAAATCCTACAACTAAGGTTTCCATGCGAAACTATTCTATCACCAATTTTGATATTCTTTACATCCTCGCCAACTGTAACTACATCACCAGCAGCATCAGTTCCAGAAATGTGTGGTAGAGGGATCTCAAGTGGTTTTCCTCGCATTCCCCAAATGTCGTCATAGTTTAATGCTGCAGCTTTAACTTTGAAAACAACTTCTTTTAGTTTTGGTTTTGGTTCATCAATGTCTTTAATTTTTAAAATTTTTGCAAAATCATTATCAGTAGTATA
>JAEHKV010000128.1 GCA_016838845.1 Nitrosopumilales archaeon
AAAACAAAAATCATATCGTTAGAACGTGAAAGCTGTAATCTTAGCTGGTGGCAAAGGCACAAGGGGAAAACCCTACACAGATTTCTTCCCTAAAGCAATGATTCCATTGAATGATAAGCCACTAATAGATTACATTGTAAACTATCTTTCTTCGTTTAATTTTATCAAAGAAATAATCATTATTTCAGATTTTAAGGGACTGGGTGGCCAAATTAAGAATTATCTTGAAACTTATTCTCATACAAAAAAGATTTCCTTTGTGCAAGATTCACAGTCTGGAACAGCTGGAGATTTACTACACATTCGCAAAAAACTGAGTAATTCGCCTGAATTTGTTTTATGGTTTGTAGATAATCTTTCTGCCATAGATCTCAAAGAAATGTTACACACCTTTAAGAAAAAAAAGAGTCAGGCATGCATTGCGACCAGAACTAAAAGGAAAGAAGAGACAGGTTTTGCGTTGGTGAAAGATGGAATAATCACAGAATTCAAAGAAAAGCCAACCATCAAATTAAAAATGTCAGAATGTTTGGGAGTTTACATTCTGGAAACTCGATTAATAAATAAGATAAAACCAAAATCAAATCAAAATGACATTAATCTTTCATTTGATATTCTTCAAGATCTCTCAAAAAAAGGTTTGATTAGTGCATATGACATTGGAAATACACCATGGGTGGATGTTGAATCACCTGTTATAATAGATCGTAATCAAAGTTTGATAAAAAAAATCATAAAACAGATGGAACGTTAGATTTCTTTTCAAAATCTGTAATTTTGTTTTCATACTCAAGAGTCAACGAAATATCATCTAATCCTTCAAGTAGAACTTTTTTCTTGTGAGGATCAATTTCAAATGAAATTGTTTGAAATTCTGTTGTAATTGTTTGAGATTCTAAATCAACTTCAATTTCAGAACTTGAATTCATTATTGAATCAACTATTTTAGAATCTAGTTGTATTGGAAGTAATCCATTTTTGAAACAATTACTGTAGAAGATATCGGAAAAAGAAGGTGCAATTATTACTGAAAAGCCAAAATCTTGCAAAGCCCAGACAGCATGTTCTCTAGATGAGCCACAACCAAAGTTATCCCTAGTAACAAAAATTTTTGAATTTTGGTATTTACTATCATTTAATACAAAATCTGAGATTGGTTGTTCATTGGAATCGTATCTCCAATTATAAAACAAGTATTTGCCAAATCCTGATTTTTGAATTAATTTTAGAAATTGCTTAGGAACAATTTGATCCGTGTCCACATTTACTTGATCAAAAGGAGTCACAATGCTTTTGACTTTAGTGAAAGATTTCATTTAGTTCAGATCCATTTCACGTACATCCACAAATCGCCCAGCAATAGCAGCAGCGGCTGCCATAACAGGACTAACAAGATGAGTACGTCCTCCGACTCCCTGTCTTCCCTCAAAGTTTCTGTTGGAAGTACTTGCACATCTCTCACCAGGAGAGAGTATATCTGGATTCATTCCAAGACACATACTACAACCTGATTCTCGCCATTCAAAATTTGCATCTTTGAAGATTTTATCTAATCCAATTTTTTCAGCTTGTTCCTTTACCATTTGTGAACCTGGAACAACCATTGCACTAACTTTTTCTGAAACTTTTTTTCCTTTAACAACTCTTGATGCTGCAATGAGATCTTCCAAACGTGCATTTGTACATGAACCAATGAAGACTCTATCAATTTGAATTTCTGTTATTGGAATACCAGCTTTGAGGTCCATGTATTGTAAGGCTTTTTCGGCACTTTTTTGTTGCGCCAAATCACCTTTAGCAAATTCTTTTGGATCTGGGACAGTGTCAGTTACATCACAAGTCATTCCAGGATTTGTTCCCCAACTAACCTGTGGAACAATATCGTCAATTTTCAACGTGAAACTTTTTTCAAATTTGGCATTAGGATCTGTATGAAGATCTTTTTTCCAGACAGAAACCAATTCTTCAAAATTTTCTGGAGTGTATTTCCTTCCTCGTAGATAATCAAATGTTTTTTCATCTGGCGCAATTAGTCCTGCCCTTGCACCTGCTTCTATAGTCATATTGCAAATTGTCATTCGTTGTTCCATAGAAAGGTCAGTTATTCCTTCGCCAGTATACTCGATAACAGTTCCAGTTCCACCTGCGGTCCCAATTTTTTTGATAATTGATAAGATGATATCTTTCGCTGTAACAGCAAAAGGGTTCTTCCTTTTACCTTCTACTCTAATTTCAAATGGTTTGAGCTTTTCCAACCATAGCGCCTGTGTTACTAAAACATGTTCAACTTCACTAGTTCCTATTCCAAAAGCTAGTGCACCAAATGCTCCTTGTGTAGAAGTGTGGCTATCCCCACAAACAATTGTAGTGCCAGGTAGAGTAATTCCTAATTGTGGACCTATAACATGGACTATACCTTGGTAGGGACTATTAATGTCAAAGAGATTAATACCAAAATCTTGGCAGTTTTTTTCTAATGTTTTAATTTGAATAGAAGATGCTTGATCAATAATTGGTAATGATCTGTCATTTGTAGGGACATTATGATCCATTGTTGCTATGGTAAGGTCTGGCCGTCTTACTTTCCGTTTGTTCATACGTATTCCTTCGAAGGCCTGCGGCGATGTTACTTCGTGGATAAGATGCCTATCTATGTAAAGAAGAGAAGGGCCATTTTCTTTTTCTACTACAATATGGGAATCCCATATTTTTTCAGACAATGTTTTTGACATTGTAATTACTTACCTATGGTTTGAATTTAAAGAGGCCACCAGCTGCAATGAT
>JAEHKV010000129.1 GCA_016838845.1 Nitrosopumilales archaeon
GCTTAGTAATTTTTGGACCTTTAGATCTAATGCCATATGCAACATACAGGGATATAGTGATTATCCCCTCTATTATTGTAATATTTGCCATCGGAATTTTATCACGAAATAAATTTCCACGAATAACAAAACGAATCTTTGTTGGAATGTCAGCTGGAGCAGTTGCATCATTTGCACTAGAGGCAATTAGGATTCCAGGTTACATGTTTGCAAAATGGTTACCAATGGACAGCATGATTTCTCTTCCTGGTTTGTTGTTAACTGAAAAGATTAGCTCATTATCAGAAGTAAAGCAAGTAATTATGCAGTCTGGAGTTGCAATGAATCTGTATCATGCACCACTTGATGCATTCATGGCTGGAGCTCTTTGGCACTTTTGGAATGGAGCTACATTTGGAATAGTTTACGCCTTAGTTATTGGAAAAGGAAGATGGTGGTATGGAATGATCTGGGCATTTATCATAGAGATTGGAATGATGCTTGCACCATATCTGATAATGATGAAAGGACCATTTGGAATTGAACACATGGATGGATACAACATTTTTGTAATTACATTGATTGCTCATCTTGCCTTTGGTGCTGTGCTGGGAACACTTGTACAAAAATGGAAAAAAGGAGAAATAATTGTTTCATCAACTAAAGAAAGAAAAGTGATGCAAATCAAATGTGCTGATTGTGGTTGTTTACCCTCAGAATGTAAAGTTAGTAAATCTGGTAAAGAATGTACCAACTGTACATTGGATGAATGTTGTTGTTGGGCTACAATTCAAAACAGATCTTAATTTTAACATAATTTAGACCCAAAACATATCTTATAACAAGGAAATTTAACCCCAAAAACTTCTAAATTATAACTTTTCAATTAGCTATTTAATAAAACTGCCAAATTTTCATTTGATACGAACTGTCTAAGATCTGATTTAACTAAAATAACTTCCTTAATGTAATGTTGAAGACAAGATTTGTGTTTGTCTTGTTAATATTATCTCTAATTTTGATTGTACTATTTTCAGTTATACCATCAGCTTTTGCTCCATATCATCAAGTGGAGGCATTATTTGAGAAAGCTTCCGAAGCTTTTCAGAATGGTGAATTTGCCAAAGCAATCTCCTTTTTTGATCAAGTTCTGGAGATTGATCCGAATTATGTTCCAGCATTGAACAACAAAGGTTCAGCACTCAGAATTCTCGGCATGTATGAAGAGGCCATAGTCTATTTTGATAAAACACTGGAGATAGATCCAAACGATGTTAAAGCATTATACAACAAAGGTAACGCACTCTCTGATCTTGAAAAATATGAAGAAGCCATATTTTCTTATGATAAAGCTCTGGAGATAGAGCCAAATCATGTTAAAGCATTATACAACAAAGGTAACGCACTCTATGATCTTGAAAAATATGAAGAAGCCATATTTTCTTATGATAAAGCTCTGGAGATAGATCCGAACGATGTTAAAGCATTATACAACAAAGGCTTAGCACTCTATTATCTTGAAAAATATGAAGAAGCCATAGTTTCTTATGATAAAGCATTAGAGATAGAATCAAACCATGTTAATGCATTATCTAACAAAGGCTTAGCACTCTATGATCTTGGCAAATATGAGGAAGCCATAGTTTCTTATGATAAAGTTCTGGAGATAGAGCCAGACAATGTTAAAGCATTGAACAACAAAAACAAAATACTTGAAATCATGGGCAAACCAATTGAAATCATGGAAAAACTACAAATTCCAGACTGGATTCGAAACAACGCTAAATGGTGGTCTGAAGGACAAATAGGTGATTCAGACTTTAC
>JAEHKV010000130.1 GCA_016838845.1 Nitrosopumilales archaeon
AATGATGTCAGAGGCAGATCTGCTCTCTTTGAATATGGAGAGATTGAAAACAGCATAGTGGTTGGATTTGGCTTTGCTACAATTGACATGGTCTCAGATTCTGTTGATGGAGAATGGAACTCTGGTGAAGGAATAGATGTATTCCTCGTTGATGAGGATGCAAACAAAAACACCAGAGCCGACGAAGACCTGGATCTATTTGATCCAGCCGTTGAATTGATTCCAACTCTTATAGTAGGATCTCCAGCCACACTTCTTACAGGTCCAGCTACAGCAGCTTCCTTCGTCAGTCAAACAAATCGTACTGCTGGAGACGCAGGATTTGCTACACAGACAATTGGTACTCCTTCATTAAGGAACTCATGCAATGATACTCACGTGGTGGTTGCAGTAGACTGTGCTGCAGCTAATACTGGAGGATTTAACACAACTCTAGGAGCCACGATACAAGACATAAGTGCTAGATACATGCTCACTCCTGCTGCCAATGCAACAGGTAATACAATTACTCTAAACGCAACTGGCGCACTTATCATAGATCTTGGATTTACTGTCGCAGATCTTCGTGGCAGTATCAATGATCCAAGAGGAACATCAGCTACTGCAGACAGATTCAGAGGAACTAACATGCTCAACTACGACATCCAAGCAATAGCAACTAACGCAACAGCAGGCTTAGGCACCTTTGAGTTTCTATTACTAGGCAACAATACTGTACCTAGTGGTCCAGGTGACATCATCGCCGCTACTGGTGGAATAGCTGGTACATTAACTGCTGTATCACTTGGAAACTCATCAAACTTACGAGGTACAATTAACTTTAACAATTCTGCAGCATCCACATTCTGTAATCCAGATTGTACAGCTACAGCAGCCGGTTCAATCAATGATCAGGCAACAAACTTATCCCCATACGAGGGTCTGTTTACATCATTTGCAGATACTGATAACCTTGGACTTGCCATTGTATTCGGCAATGCAGCACAAATATCCCTAGATAATTCCGTAAAACCAATCGTAATTGACTTCTTCAGCACTGGAATCACAAACGATGGCTTACTTACTAGTGAAAGAACAAACAACCAAATCATTAGAATCGAGCTAGAGGAAACTGGAGACAATACCAGCACCTTTAGAGGTTGGTTCGAGTATACTATGTTGAGTCAGGCTAACATCTTCATTAACACTACATACGACACTTTATTCCCAATTGATGACTATGCAGAATTCCTTGTTTCAGAGGACTTTACCGATGAGGACTCGTTAAGAGTTCGTTACAATGACTTGGGTTGGGATGGTGTAATTACTCCTGTGGCAGATCAGCAAGAGGCTCCAACACATTCTGGTGTTGTGTCCTTTGATGCATCTACCTACAAGGTAGCAGACACCGTATTAATCACACTATCCGACGCAGATCTAAACAAGGATGTAGATATCATAGATATTTACACAACTGTTGATCCCGCTGGTGGTGATGTGGTAAGAGATCGAGTTGGTGTAGCAGGACTTGGTACCTATGCTAATGGTGATCCATTCGGTTCAATACTATTCGTCACATTCGATGATTTGCTTTGGACATCATTTGCTGATGTCGGCGGTAATTGTAATGCAGCCATACAAGCAGCCTTTAACCAAGGTCTATTCGAAACTGGTTTCACACTAATTGAAACCGGAACTGACAGTGGTGAATTTACAGGCAGCTTCCAAGTACCAAACTTCTACTGTCCAACAGCAGCTGGTGCTATAGCATCAACAACCGGAACCGACATCGAAGTCAACTATCTTGACTTCCGTGATGCTTCTGGTGAAGTTATCGAGGTAGGTGACAGTGCAGG
>JAEHKV010000131.1 GCA_016838845.1 Nitrosopumilales archaeon
AAATTTGTGGGAAACTATTAATGTGTTCAAAGTAAGATTGCGTTCGTGCAAGAATCTGTTAAAGCTGAATCAACAAAAATTTTTGCTGATGTCAGAGAAGTTGATATTACTAGAGCAATTGTAAATGAGTTTCATTCAGTTTTAATTGACAGGGCAGAGTCCGATGTTATAGTAATTGGTGCTGGTCCTGCAGGATTAACTGCTAGTAGAGAATTAGCATCCATGGGATTCAAAGTTCTGACAATTGAACAAAACAATTACCTTGGAGGGGGTTACTGGCTTGGCGGATACATGATGAATCCGGTAACAGTTCGTGGACCAGCTCAAAAAATTTGGGATGAACTTGGAATACCATACAAAGAAGTTTCAGAGGGATTGTTCTTAACACCAGGTCCACACGCAGTTTCTAAACTAATAGCAAGCGCATGCGATGCGGGTGTAAAGTTTTTGAATTTAACAAAGTTTGATGATTTGGTTTTGAAAAATGGTAGAGTTTGTGGAGTTGTTGTAAACTGGATGCCTGTTTCGGCTCTACCTAGAAACATTACTTGTGTTGATCCTATTGCATTAGAATCTAAAATGGTCATAGATGCATCTGGACACGACTCGGTTGCGGTAAAGCGACTTGTAGATCGTGGATTAGTGAAATGGAAGGGAATGAATCCCATGCACGTTCAAGAAGGTGAAGACCAAGTTGTGCATAAAACAGGAGAGGTTTATCCTGGATTGGTTGCGGCAGGAATGTCTGTCACAGAAACTCATGGCTTACCACGAATGGGTCCAACATTTGGTTCGATGTTATTCTCTGGAAAGAAAGCAGCAGAAATTGTTGCTGCCAAAATTAAAGAGTTAGGCAAATAACTAACGTTTTTTAATATTTGTTATTGAAAATATCAAAAATTTTTCTTTATGACGAACCAGCAATTCCTGAAATTGGATTTTCAAGGCTAGGAGATTTTCTAAAACAAACCATTCACGTTCAAGTAGAACAACGAAAAAACATTTTCCAATCTGCAAATAATTCCATAGCAAGTGAGATTGCTATGTCCAGAATTTTCAAGACAAGACAACCTTTCGAAAAACATGAACCAACAACTGAGGAAGTATCTTTTGAGAAAGCTAGTTTTCTTGATACAACAAAAACTGAAAACATAGTGATGTATGACGGCTTTGAATTTCACAAAGCGGTAACAAAATTGATACCAGAAAATGAGATGACGTCAGATCAACTTCATATAATTTTCACAAACAAATTTACCTGTACATATGACCAAACCGACTTTAGGTATCATGGTAGAGCATTAATTGCTTCAAATCCATCTATTATCTCCACAACTGGGATAATAGAGGCACCTGCAAAACCAAAGGCATACTATTTTGAGTTGATTTCAAACATGACTCAAGGGCTGAATCTTGAATCGATCAAGAAGAAATACCAAGGAATGTATCTAGAATATCATGACTCTAAACTTTCTCAAGTAGTGGAGGGGTATCTTTTGCAAGCAATATTTTATTATCTTACTGGCGATCCTTTTTGTGACAAGCGAGAGTGTAGACTTTTCAACGCACACTGGCAAAAGGATTTGTTGTATTCTCAATTAGAGATAGCAAAGTTGTGTGACAAACATCAAGAGATTCTAAACAATTGGTGAATGACTTAAATTATTCAAAGAAAAATTGAATGACGTGTCGGATGATAAAACAAAATATGATGTAATAATTATTGGTGCAGGTCCTGCCGGGTATACCGCTGGCATTTATTCTGCCAGAGCAAGACACGACACACTGATTCTTTCTGGAATCATTCCAGGTGGACAACTAGTCAATACCACCGATGTTGAGAACTATCCTGGTTTTGATGATGGCATTCTAGGTCCTGATCTAATGATTATCATGAGAAAGCAAACCGAAAGAATGGGAGCTAAAATTATTGATGTTGAAGTCACGAAGGTTGATTTTCATAGTAAGCCTTTCAAGGTTTCAACGGCATCAACCGAGTATCAAGCAAATGCAGTGATCATTGGCACTGGTGCCAATCCTAGAAAACTTGGATTAGAAGGTGAACAAACCTTTGCAGGTAAGGGTGTTTCATATTGTGCTACCTGTGATGGACCATTTTTTAGAAATCTTGAACTTGTCGTTGCTGGTGGAGGAGATTCTGCAATGGAGGAAGCAACATTTCTAACAAAATTTGCATCCAAGATTCATCTTGTTCATAGAAGAAAGGAACTACGTGCAAGTAAGGTTATGCAAGAACGTGCATTTGACAATCCAAAAATAGAATTTCATTTCGAATCAGTAATTGAAGAGATAGGTGGGAACGAAAAGGTGCAAAAGGTTGTTTTAAAAAACACGCAATCAAATGAAAAATCTACACTTGAAGTGGGTGGTGTTTTTGTAGCAATTGGACATGAGCCAAATACAAAGTTGTTTGCAGGACAAGTAGAATTAGATGATCAGGGGTATATTGTTTTGAAAAATCGTACAGAAACAAGTGTGCCAGGAGTATTTGCTGCTGGAGATGTACATGATCATAGATATCGTCAAGCTGTAACAGCTGCAGGTTATGGATGTATGGCAGCAATAGATGTGGATAAATATTTTTCTGAAAACTGATTTACAAAATTTCTGTATTAGTAACGGCTTTTGAAGCCAGGATTATTTTACCTTTTTAATAGTAAATTCAATGACGTTATCGTTTTTCTTCATTTCAACTAGTTCATGACCAGTTCGTGACACCCATCTTGAAATGTCATCTTCAGCTGCTGGATCATCTGCTCGAATGGTCAAGACGTCTCCTGTTTGCATTTTTTCTATCGCAATTTTTGTTCTAAATACTGGTTCAGGACAAAACAATCCAGTGCAGTCTAAGTTTATTTCAGAAATTTCAGGTCACCTAATTTTTTTCTCGATTTATCATATTAAAAGATATTATTCGGTAGCTTGTTTGACCAATTCAGGAATTGGTCTGGTTTTTGCTTCAGGTAGTTCTGTTATCCCACCGGTCAGACTTTCAGTTACAATGCCTTTGTCTGCAAGTACCTTAACAGCCCTCAACGAGGTATTTCCAGCCATGCAAACCAGCAACGATTTGCCTTTAGACCCTTGCAGATCTTTACTTAGCTCTTCTGGAATTTGTTGTGTAGATAATAGTTGGTTAACGGTGCTTGCCTTTTGCACAGAAATCTTGTCTTTATCAACGCCAAGAGATTTTGCAATTACCTCTATTCCTTCTTCACGTGGAGTATACTGTGGATGAACCCAGATTACTCTATCATAATCACCTACGTTTGATGCAGCTTCCTGCAGGGAGACCTGAGTACGGTTCTGCTTCTTTCCGATAGCTTCCAGAGTCTTTCTGTACTTGTCAATTCCATCTGCAACTATTACGACAAACTTTCCACCGCCGCTTGAGTTTGCCATCTGTAGAACCGCATAAAGTGCAAGAGCACTACTTTCGCCTATGTCTTGACCTTTGTCTACAAAAAACTTTAGAAGAAGTTTTGCCTGCTCAAAATCTACTTCATGTTGTCCAGCATATATCTCAGGTTCGTAAAACTTCAAGCCATCTGCATTGGCTTTTGTCCTAATTCCTCCAACATCTTGAATACCTTGTGGAAATACTACATGCACCGACTTTTTTCCATATTTTTCAGACAAATATCTGCTCAAGCCACCAGACGTGCCGCCCGTACCAAAGGTACAGACAATTTCAAAGTCTGCCAGCGAATTTCCTTGTTCATGTAATTGTTGGTCTATCTCAGCTGCGGTAACAGTTCTATGAACATCAATGTTCAGTTGGTTGTCATACTGTTCTGGGCAGAAACAACCATAGATCTTTGCAAGAAACTTTGCCAAGTTAATGATGTCTTGGGCAGCTAAAAGCGATTCTACCTCAGAGCTTGCTTTATCAAAGATTGCAGGATCAAAACCAAGTTCAGATAATTGTGAGCGAATATTAACAGCAGTTGCTTTTGCAGCCAAAAGATTTGGATTGTCTTTCATTCCTGGAGCAGGGCAGATATCCATGTCAAGATCCATGATGCGTATATTCTCGTTTCTCAACTCCTCAAAGACTCCCTCCTGTAGCTTTCTTGAGACAAGCGCAACTACACTTAGTCCAAGTTTAGATAACAATCCAAGTGCTATCCCAAAGTTCCCCGAGGTGGCTTCGATTATTGTCTGCCCACTCTTAATCTTCCCTGAAACTATGGCGTCATGGATTATGTGGACTGCAGGCCTGACTTTAATCGAGCCTGTTAGTAAGTTAGAATCAAACTTGCCGTAAACTTTGAGATCTGAATCAGCAAGATTCAGGTTGTACACATTTTTTGCACATTCTTTCAAATCTTTAGTAAGATCAATCAGTGGTGTTGCGTTGACAACCTTTGTTTTGTCCTGTTTATCTAGATGAGGAACCTTACTCCATATCTCTTGCTCAAAACGCTCAAGCAGAACATTGTCAATGTTATTCCCTTTAGTTACTTCTTGCAATCTTTCTCCACTGGTTGATCATCTGCTACAAGCTCATATAAAATATCTGATAGGCTCTATCTAAACAAATCTTCATCATCAGGACGAAGAAGTGTTTTCATTGTACCCTCGTTGGCTGTAAACTTGTAATTTCGAATTATTGCTGCAGGGTTTTGTAGGGTTTTTCCTTTTACTAATTCAGATGCAGCACAAAGCTCATCAGCAATAGCTATTGCTGTTACTTGGAGAATTTTTCCAAATGTGTCTTTTTTACCTTGAAAATCAATTATGGAATCTATGCCTGATACTCCAATAGCGCAATCGGTTTGGCCCATGCGAAATGGCCTCCCAAAAGTATCGGAGATTAAAACTGCTACGTTTTTCTTTGTTTTCTTAAAAATTTCATCTCTAAGATTTCTTGCTGATTTGTCAGGATTGGAGGGTAAAAGAGTTGCATATCCATTGTTCACATTGCTTTCATCAACTCCTGCATTTGCACAAATCAAACCATTTTTTGTTTCAACTATTAGAATACCATGTCCCATTCTTACGATCCTCTTCGTTTCAGACAGAATTATTTCAATAAGTTTGGGATCCCTTTCATATTCAGAGCCAATTCCTACCGCAAGTATTGACGGAATGACAAAAGATATGTTAACAATTCTACCTTCTTGTTTTGAAACAATTTTTTGTGACAATACAAGAATATCACCATCCTCAAATTTTGGTTTTGAGGAAAGGATTACATCTACAAGCTTATCGTCTGTTCCAATCTCTCTTTTAATTGATAATGGTATTACTTCGAGTGTCATGTATTAGATTTGAAAGCTGCCAAGAAATATTATGCTTATGTTGGGGTTTCAATGGTCAAGTTATAGTGTTTATTTATGATATCCAAAATCTTGGATAGGTCCTTGTCCTCAAGGATTACATCTGCTAGATCTTTAACCTTGTCTTGAGCCCTAAACGCAATATCTAATCCACTGATATCAAACAGAGCTATGTCGTTTGCACCATCAACAACGACAACAATGTTATCTTTATTTTCATTCCATTCTTGAATTTTTATTTTAGCAGATTTTGCTTTATCAGAATCTACAGTTACTTTGACACCATCGAGTTTCCCATCTTTGAAAATTAACTCATTGGAATATACAAAATCAAGATCAAGTTCTTTTTGTAGTCGTTCTGTCATAATTGTAAATCCGCCGGATATAGCTAAGAGTTTCCATCCTGCTGCCTTGAGAATTCTACATGCCTCTTTAGCTCCAGTCATAATTGGTAGAGAATCTGCTACCTCCTTACAGGTTTCAAAACTTAATCCGCGCAAAGCGTCCACTCTTGTTCGAAGGCCTTCTTCCCAGTTGATTGCTCCTTGGATTCCTTTTTTTGTAATTTCCCAAATCTCATTTTCTTTGTTTATTTTTTCAGCAAGGAGAGGGAGATATTCAGCATCAAAGAGAACGCCTTCTACGTCAAAAATTACAAGCAATTATTTTCTGATTTGAAGACTGAATTTTAATTATATTAAAGTTTAAGATTTTTTTTAAGATCGGATACCGCTAGTAATAAATCAAGCATCATAATTCTACTTTGTATGGCAGAGCTTGAGCACAAATATGAAGTAGAAATAAAACAAACCGAAACCCGACAAAAAATACCAGATAGTGTCAAAGAAGAACTAAAGAAATCCGGGATGATGGATGAGAAAGGAAAACTTAAGCTCAAAGGCGTCAGTCCTAAAATGCTCAAAAAAATGAAGCAAGAATATGTCGAGTGTCCTGTATTCAAGGCCGACATACATTTTGTTCAGTGCTTTGTTTGTCCAAACTTTCAAAGTAGAGTGATGGGCAAAGTTCTTTGTAAGGGAGATCCCCTGTAATACAAGAAAAGCTCATTAGTGAACATTCTCATCAAAAACCAGTTTGAGTAAAGAGGATGTAGGAATTACAGCTTCAAAAAA
>JAEHKV010000132.1 GCA_016838845.1 Nitrosopumilales archaeon
AACTGTAGCAGTTTATTCCGATGAGGATGTTAATTCATTGCATGTAAAACAAGCAACAGAGTCATACCACATTGGAGAAGGTACCCCAGCTAAAAGTTATCTTAATCAAGAAAAAATTCTAGAAACAATTTTAGCTTCTGGCGCTGATGCTGTTCATCCTGGTTATGGATTTCTTTCAGAAAATCCTGACTTTACAAGATTATGTGAGAAAAATAAAATTAACTTCATTGGTACAACTGCAGATTCAATGGAGCTTTGTGGTGATAAAATGCGCTGCAAAGCAGTAATGTTAAAAACCAAAGTTCCAACAGTTCCTGGAAGTCCAGGTCTTGTTAAAGATGCAGATGAAGCACAAAAAATTGCAAACGAGATAAAGTATCCAGTTCTTTTAAAGTCAGTTTACGGCGGTGGCGGAAGAGGAATAAGACTTGTCACCAGCGATAAAGAACTAAAAGAAAATTATGAATCTGCAACAGGTGAATCAATGACAGCTTTTGGTAAATCTGCCATCCTAGTTGAAAAATTCCTTGAAAAAATTAGACACATTGAATATCAAATGGCACGAGATACTCATGGCAATACGGTTCATATTTTTGAAAGAGAGTGTTCAATTCAGAGAAGAAATCAAAAACTAATTGAGCAAACTCCCTCTCCTGTTGTTGATCAAGAAACAAGAGATAGAATTGGTGAATTAGTTGTGAAAGCAGCCAAAGCAGTTGATTACACTAATCTTGGAACTGCAGAATTTCTTAGAACAGATGACAGTGATTTCTTTTTCATTGAAATTAATGCGCGTTTACAAGTAGAACACCCAATCACCGAACTTGTTTCAGGATTAGATCTTGTTAAACTACAAATTGATATCGCAAATGGTGAAGAGATTCCATTCAAACAAAAGGATCTTAAAATGAATGGTTATGCCATTGAATGTAGAATTAATGCAGAAGATACCTTTTTGGATTTTGCACCATCAACAGGACCAGTTCCTGATGTGACAATTCCATCTGGACCTGGTGTTAGATGTGATTCTTACTTGTATTCTGGCTGTACGGTTTCATCTTTCTATGACTCTTTGATGGCAAAACTCTGTACATGGGGTCAAACTTTTGATGAAGCAAGACTACGAATGCTAAATGCATTAGGAGACTTTTACATCCAAGGTGTTGAAACATCAATTCCACTTTACAAAACAATTCTCAAGACTGAAGAATACAAAAAAGGAGACTTGTCAACAGACTTTTTGAAACGATATGGGATTTTAGATAGACTGACAGCTGATATCAAAGCAGACAAGGAAACAAACAAAGACGCTGCTTTGGCTGCAGCCGTTATTCATTCTGAATACTTTAAAAGCAGAGTAAAGTCCTCAACCGAAAATAGTACACGTTGGAAGAGCCAACTGGATTGAAGCAATGGAATACAAAATAGAAGATATCGAAGGAACATTCAATGGAGAAATTATAGAAAACTCTGGTAATTCAGAATATGTAATTAAAATAAACGACAGAGAACAAAATTTGAAAATTTTAAACATGGACACTCGCGGAATAGAATTTATTTTAGATCAAAAATATCACAAGGTCAAGTATCTTGATAGCACTACTTCCAAGATGAATCTTGTTGTAGATGGAGTTCCCATGACTTTGAATCTACACGCTGATCTAGATGAAATTGTATACAAACACTCTGGAGGAGCAGGAGCCGGCGATTCACAACTTACACTAAGAAGCCAAATCCCAGGAAAGGTGATATCAGTTGCTGTGAAAGAAGGGGCCGATATAAAAAAAGGAGACAATGTTTGTGTTTTAGAATCAATGAAGATGCAAGTGGGGGTAAAATCTCATAAAGATGGAACCGTCAAGTCTATCAAAGTTAAACAAGGCGGCATCGTTGCCAAGAACGATGTAATAGCAGAAATAGAATAAAAAAGAAAAATTAATTTCCTTTCTTTAGAAAGTCTTTGATATCATCATAGTTTGGTTCAACTAATGGGTCATCAGATACCCATTTGTAACCAATTGTTCCATCTTTATTAATAATGAAAACAGAACGTTTTGCTGCGTTGTAATCTTTTACATGTAAAAGGTGAGGCATCAAAATATCATAATCCCTAATGGTTTTACTTTGATAATCCCCAAGAATTGGAAAATTAAAGTTGTGTTTTTCTTTGAATGCTTTGTTTGCAAAAGGTCCATCATTACTTATTGCAACAACATTAGCACCAAGTTGTGAAATTTCATCCCATGAATCTCG
>JAEHKV010000133.1 GCA_016838845.1 Nitrosopumilales archaeon
TGCATCTTTAGTAGGATCTGCAGCAGAAGGCGCAATTACAAAACCAATTTAGTCTTTCAATTATTATGCATATCACAGAAAAAGAAGGTTCTTTTTTGAATTGATTTTGCAGTGATTGAAAATCCATCTTCGATTCCTTTACCACAAACATTGCATTTTGCAAAACTTGCAGTAGATGTCATAAAGGATCTTTTCTTGGAAATCACAAAATCTTGGATTAGTCTGGATTTTGAGGTTGCTAAAATCTGACTCATAAATACAATACTACTAGATCGCTTTTAAAGGTACCGTACAATACGGTAACCTAGCTTAGCCTCAAAAAGTCAATCAAAATAGCCTCAAAGTTAACTGAAAATATCTCACATCAATTTAAATAACATTCAAAAATAATTTTCCGTATGGGTGAATACATTTGGAAAAACCCAGCCGAAAGTAATACCCCTAGATTTATCTGAAAACCAATTTCAAGTGTATAACAAAATTTCACGTAATTATTCTCATTCATTTTTATTTGAATCATTAACCGGGCCTGAAATTCTAGCTGAAACAAGTGTAATGGGTTTTGACCCTAAAATTATTGTCAAAGGATTCTCAGATAGGGTTGAAATACAATACAAAGATGATACAACACAAGCAATCCAAACTAACAATCCATTTGAAGAGCTAAAAAAATTACTTGGCTCTGTTTCTGATCAAAGCCACAGATATCTTGGTGGCGCAGTCGGAATTGTAAACTATGATGCAATAAGATTGGTTGAAAATATTCCTAAAACACATGATACACCTGAACCGTTAATGGAATTTGGAATTTATGATGATGGAATCCTATATGATAATGTTCATAACAAGTTATTTTATTTTTATTATGATGAAAATAGATTTGATCAATTTAAAATGTCAGAAGGTAGTTTCGGAGAATTTCAAGTGTCCGACATTATGCCAAATATGAATGAGTTAGAATTCTCAAAAATTGTAAATAAAGCAAAACAATACATCTATGATGGAGATGTTTTTCAGGTAGTATTATCTAGAAAATTTTCATTTGATACTAAAGGGGATCATATGACACTTTACAAAGTTCTACGAAATCTAAATCCATCCCCATACATGTATCATATGAAGCAAGGTTCTAAAATAACAATTGGCGCTTCACCCGAAATGCTAATTAGAGTGACTAATGATGTTGTTGAAACATTTCCAATTGCAGGAACTAGAAAAATTACGGATGATGAAGAGAAAAATAAACAATTAGCTGATGAATTATTGCATGATGAAAAAGAGCTTGCCGAACACACTATGCTAGTAGATTTGGGACGAAATGATATTGGTAAAGTGTGTAAATATGGAACGGTGCACCCTGAGGAATTGATGAAGATCAAACGATTCAGTCATGTTCAGCATATAGTTACCCAAGTTGTAGGCAAACTTGACTCAAAATATGACATGTTTGATGCATTTCAGGCAGTGTTTCCAGCAGGAACAGTATCTGGTGCGCCAAAGGTTAGAGCAATGGAGATTATAGATGAGTTGGAAAATGAGGCTCGTGGACCATATGCTGGCGCTGTGGGATATTTCTCATACAATGGATGCTGTGATTTTGCCATAGCAATTAGAAGCATATTCATTGATAGCGATAAAGGATTTGTTCAATCAGGAGCTGGTATAGTTTCAGATTCAGTACCAGAGTACGAATTCAAAGAAACGGAACACAAAGCTGGGGCCATGTTACAAGCATTAAAGGAGGCATCTCAATGAAATTTCTAATCATAGATAATTATGATTCGTTTGTGTATAACATAGCTCAGTATCTTGGTGAGATTGGTGTAGATTGTGAAGTGATTAGAAATGACAAGATCACAACAGATGAGATAAAGCAAAAAAATTATGATGCCATTATTATTTCACCGGGTCCAGGAACACCTGAAGATAAAAAATACTTTGGAGTGTGTACCGATGTCATCAGAAAAATTGGTCCGACAAAACCAATTCTGGGAGTGTGCCTTGGGCACCAAGGAATTATTCATGCATTTGGGGGTAAGGTTATCAACGCAGGCCATGTCAGACATGGGAAAACTAGCCCCATCAGACATATTGATGATCCATTATTCCAAGGTGTAAAAAATCCATTTCGTGCAACAAGATATCATTCTTTGGTAGGAGATAAAACAATAATTCCTGATTCATTACAGGTCACTGCAACTGCTGAAGATGATCTAGAGATTATGGCGGTGCGTCATAAAGATTATCTTATTGAAGGAGTACAATTTCATCCAGAGTCTATAATGACAGAAGATGGGAAAAAAATCCTTGCTAACTTTGTAAAAGAGGTTAAAGAAAGATGATATCTGAACTAATTTCAAAATTAGAAAACA
>JAEHKV010000134.1 GCA_016838845.1 Nitrosopumilales archaeon
ACGCTCAAGACCAGTAATTTTTTGTATCTTTTCAAAACTTTTTGCTCCGCGATTTAGTTCTCCCAAAACTAGCATGTCCTTTGTTTCAGGTCTTGCTAGATTTCGCCTAGGAGCATCTATCGTCTGACTTGAATTTGTTTTAAATTGCATTTCAATCTGTTTTTCAGGAGACTCGGGGTAATTTCGCATATTACGTTTTCTGAGGTAACGTTGAATTATTCGAACAAGTGGAAACAGCAGGAAAATAATCCAAATCCAATAAAAATGATCAGTCATTTCTCATCAATTTTCGAATAGTTTACCATAAATTTGTTCATATTTTTGTTAAAAGTAGGTCAAAAAAGTTTCAAAATTCTTCCAATTTTGTGATAAGCAAATTATGTTTAGCACATATACAATGATATAACCATGGCACCAGCGTAATAATAGTAAATTGTCAAAATACGAAGGGCCAAAAATTAACATGAATATGGGTGTAGCCAAGGGGGTTGTACTTGGCATTATAGTGCTGATTATTATTGGAGTGCTTGCGGCCTCTGCTGTACAAATAGTAGACGCAGGCCACAGAGGCGTTTTACTTCATTGGAATGCAGTTGATGTAACTGCTCCACCTCTGGATGAGGGGCTTCATTTTGTCGTACCATTTCAAGATACTGTAGTGAATATGGAGGTCAGGACACTATTGTTTGTAAAGGGAACATCTTCAGCTTCTAAAGACCTTCAGACAGTTACAACTGAGGTGACGGTTAACTATCATCCAGATCCAAATGCAATTAACATCCTATTCAAAGAGGTAGGCCTTAACTATCAGAATAGAATTATTGCGCCGGCGGTAGAGGAAGTTGTAAAACAAGTTACAGCAAATTATAACGCAGAGGAACTGATCACTAAACGACCACAGGTAAAGTCCGACATTGAAGTGGAGATCACAAAGCGTCTAAATGTATACAACCTCATTACCGAAGTCATCTCAATCACTGACTTTCAATTCTCAGCACTCTTTTCTGCAGCAATTGAATCTAAAGTAGAGGCAGAGCAAAAGGCATTCAAGGCAGAAAACGACCTTAAAAGAATCGAGGTAGAAGCACGACAACGTGCAGCACAAGCAGAAGGTCTTGCATTAGCCAACATTGCCGAAGCCCAAGGTGAAGCTGAAGCAATTAGAATTATCAACCAAGCCTTGGCGCAGAATCCAGCCTACTTGGAATGGCTAAAAACACAGGCATGGGATGGTAAGTTGCCACTTGTAGTGGGCGAAGGCGGAACTCCTTTCATTCAGATACCAACTGAACCTTAACTATTTTTTTTAAATCTTATCCTTATCGTTATTTTTTGATTTGTCTCTTGTAGCATCGTACATTGAAAGAAACTCTCCTGGTTGATGTTGCCGGTAATGTTTCTCCAGCTGTGAGATTTCTTTATCAGATATCTTTTCACCTTTAACTTCGTGAAATTCTTTTATTATTTGAAATTGAGTTTTTTTAATGCTATATTCTCGTAGAGTATCATTAACTGATCTATTACAAAAATAATCATACAGGGCAAAACGATATATCAAATAGCCTGTAATTCCAACTATAGCAACAATTGTGAGAGGGATAACAATCCACATTACCATGTTTTTTTATTAATTCTCTTACTATTTCATTGTTATTCTCTTTCTAATGATTTGTATCAAATGTTGACTAACTCGAGTAATTCTATGTTCTACAGTACTTTATTCTAGAAACAGTTTCTAAATGTCGTCAAGCCGTCTGTGTCGGAGCCTGCCCATCATATCCTTGTTTTTTGTGAACAGAATCAATAACTGCCCTTGTAAATCTATCAAAGTCTTCGTTTTTCATAGAATTAATGACTTCATCTACAGTTTTGTTCATGTCAATTTCTTTGCATTTACGGTCAGCCTCAGAACAATAAAACTCGATGTAACTTTGGATGTAATCATATTCTGGACCGTCAATCCCAATCTCTAGTCTTCTTCTACTCAGTCTTTCTCTCCAAGTTTCACTCATAATGTATTACCAGATCTTACAAAAATATGAATCATACGAATCTAGTTTTAAGGATACTATCAAATGTACGAGGCTTTATGAAGATCGAGTTTATCTTACCCCTGTGATACAACCGCTATCAGTGAACGCAAAGGTTATAGTAATTACATTATTTTTGATAATGATAGGGACATTTACCTCCCCTGCTTTTGCACAACAGTTTAAAGAACCAGATTATGAAATACATGGCGCAGAGGTTTTAGGTTTTGGGTTAGACCCAGAAACTGCAACCCTGACAATTTTGATAGACCCCAGAGGCAAGGGGGAATTAACCATAACTTTGCCAAGAAATTTGATCGATGCAAAAGATCGTTTTGAGGATGCTGATTTTATCATACTCATCGATGGATTAGAATATCATTTCTTTGACGAAACCACAACATCATCTGATAGAACGGTTACAATTCCATTTGGAAGATTTAATTCTGAAATAACAATAATGGGAACACAGGTTTTTTCCCAAGTAACTACTGCACCAACTGTTCAACCACAAAAACTAATAGAAAACAAGATAACATCAGAATTAAGATCAGAAATACCTGACGGTAAAGCAAAACTGTTGATATTTTCTGACACTAACTGGTCAGGTGCACTTCAGGCTTCGGGTTTTGATTATACCGAAGTAACAGGTCAACGTGATAAAACTGTCATTTTTGGATGCGAAACCTCCTTTATACGTGAGGGAGTTTTCGGTGCAAGATTTCAAAAAATGACAGACGCAGGTTACTTGAGAATTGTAGCAATTCAGAATCAAAAAATTATAGACCAGGGTTCAACAGAAGCGCGAATGGGGGAGATAATCATAAATGGTAATTGTGTATCTAGTTTTGGATCTGGGTCCGGAGGAGGTGGGTGTCTCATCGCTACGGCTACCTTTGGTTCTGAGTTAGCCCCACAAGTTCAACAGTTACGAGAACTGCGTGATAACAAATTACTTCAAACTAGTTCAGGTTTGACATTTATGTCGGGCTTCAATCAATTCTATTATTTGTTCTCTCCAACCATTGCAGATTGGGAACGACAAAGTCCGATATTCAAAGAGGCTGTGAAGCTAACCATCACACCTTTGCTATCTTCATTATCTATTCTAAATTATGTAGATATGGACTCGGAATCCGAAGTTCTAGGATATGGAATTAGTTTGATTCTGTTGAATGTTGGAATGTATTTTGTACTTCCAGCAATTGTAATACATAGAATTAAGAAACTTGTTTAATCCTGAAAATTCTTAGATTTGATTATTCTAATTTTTCAAAGGAATTTTTATAACTATTTGGGTTTGCTTTGAGTTGAGATTCCACAATTGTTTTTGAAAATTTGTGTACTGTCATCAAATGTTTTGGAATATCATCACATTTTTTTTTACAGGTTCTGCACATATACTTCATATCTTATTCCTAATGCTTTGCCTTTTTACTCTTAATAAAAAGGCAATACCCTCTTTTTGTGCGTAAAAAATCCGTACTGATTCACGTTATAATGGGGAGTTTGTTTGTTGGAGAAATCTTAACAGTTCGTATCAAATCTTAATCAGAAGTTTCGAGTTGTTCACGAAAATCCTTGGCGTGTTTAAACAGAATTTTTTGGATCTCTTCCACATCGTCCTTTTCAGGGGCTTTGTGATAGTGTAAAAAGAATTGATTCCTGCAAAAGTCATCAGCTCTGCCCATGTGCCATCCATACAAAAAGTCGTCTTCGTGGGTACACTCCCAAATCTCTTTAAAATCTGAGTTTTCTTTAGCTATAATTTGCAAAGACTTGCTGAGCTCTCTTTC
>JAEHKV010000135.1 GCA_016838845.1 Nitrosopumilales archaeon
CCTCACCATTGGAACATATTTCTCCAGCATTTGTTTTGGAATATTTTTAATTTTATCAGAATTGTCAAATGGCTGATCTAGACATTTTGCTAAAATCTTAATCGCGTCTGCCTCGGTAAAATGCAGTTTTCCGGGAATGATAATAGTGTGTGGCGGCTTTCCAAAATCGGTTTTTACTAGCTTTGAAATTTTTCCAGCGATGATTGATTGATTTTTGAACGCAATTCTAGAGGTAACAATTGCAAAAGTGGATGATGTGATCACATTTCTTTTTTGTTCTTTTTCCGTATCAAGTAATGCCTTTAGTGCATTATTCGGTTTAAGGAAAAATTTTGAATCTTGATCGAATTCCAACAACAGCAAAGTGTGGTTGCCGTCAATCAAGTTCTTATAGATAATGTAGTATGGAGTTGCCATCGTTTTTAATTCCTGAACGATCGTTACGATTCGACCGACTTTGTAATAGTGTAGACCGCTCTCTCCCACCAAAGATGTAAGAGATGATGCCGCGTGAACCGTTTGTGTTTTAATTTTATTCTTTATTGCCCTAGTTCTTAGTTCAATGTGAGTAGTAGCTATGTAGGGATCCCCATAAGATAGTAGAACAACTTTTTTCTTTTTTGCGTTATCCAAAATTTCATTTCCGTCTTCAACTAGCCATCTTTTCGCAATTTTCAATTTTGATTTTGCAAGTTTTCTTATTTTGGAAATCTCTGTTGTAGAAATTGGGCTAGTAAACTGTTCCAGGTAAACTAGGTCAGAATCTTTTAGAAGTTTTTGAGTTGCAACTGAGATGGAATCAATTCCAGAAACGCCTAAACCAACAAACCATAACATTACTTCTTCTTTCTGTCATGAAGTCTTTTTAAATGGTGTAAGGTTTTCTTTAGCACTTCAACCCCTCTCAGGTATTCGTCAATGGAAACACTTTCGTTGATGGTGTGTGATGCATGAGGATCTCCAGGTCCATATGTGACTACTGGAATCTTGAGTCTGTTTCCAACTACGTTCATGTCCCCGGTTCCAGTTTTTCTTATCAATGTGGGTCTGGCATGTTCAATATCCAAAATTCCTAAAGTGAATGCTCTAACAAGTGCGGAGTTGTGTGGAGCCTCAAATGGTTCAGTTTCATCTAGTATTGAGTAAAACGCCTCGACCTTACGTTTTTTAGCAATCTCCTTAACTGAGGTTGCAATTTTCTCTTCTACCATTTTGCAGTTCATGTCCACTGGAATTCTGATGTCCAGTGTAGACACACATTCTTTTGGAGTAATGTTGTGGCTGGACCCCCCTTTGATTTCAGTAAGTGTCGCAGTCAACATCATGCCCTTTGTTTTTTCTTTCTGATCTGCCTCTAACATATTTTTTAATTCCGTTGTGAATACTGCTGATTCTTCAATTGCGTTCTTTGAGAGCCATGGGGCACTTGCATGAGCGCTGTCGCCGACATTGATTCGCAGATTGATTGCAAGCCGCCCTTTGTATGCAATTGTAACCTGCTTCAAGCCGCTGGGCTCGCCAAATATTGCATAGTCAAAATCAAGTTTATCCCTTACAAGACTTTTAATTCCTGTGGCATTGCCTTCCTCATCTACAGCACCAACAAATGTCACTGTCCCATTGTTGTTCTGTACTGACGCAGCTGCAAACAGCATTGCTAACAGTGGAGCCTTTGCATCAGAAGCTCCTCTTCCAAACAGTTTGTCTCCTTCCTTTCTAACCTTTATTTTTCCAGGAACAGTATCCATGTGTCCGCACAACAGAATTTTTGGAGATCCAGAACCTTTCTTTGCAATCAAGTTCCCAACATCGTCAATGCGTATGTCTTCGAATCCAAGATCGTCACACTTGTCTGCAAGAAATTCTGCTAAGGATTTTTCTTCAAGTGATGGAGTGTAAAGCCTTAGAGCCTTCTCTAGCATCTTAACTGCAAATCTAGGTGTTACCGTAAAACTAGTGTCCAATTCTAATTTCTAAAATTAAGTGTGTAGTCTAACATCAGCGATGGGATATCTACTTCACAGACTCTAACTGTGTTCTTAAATTCTGTAGTATTGTTAACTTCATGTACCAACAATCCTCTATCTTCACTTTCCATCAAATCTACACCAACTATTTGTCCTTGGACTGCATTTTTTGCCTTAATACATATTTCTTCCATCTCGTTTGTTATCTCACACTTCTCAGCTCTTCCTCCTAGAGCCATGTTGGTCTTCCAATTTCCATTACCGGAATACCTGTAAATCGCAGCAACTATCTTGTCCCCTACCATAATTGCTCTGATGTCTCGTGGTGGCCTTTTTACGAACTCCTCTAGATAGTGAATCTGGTAGATTGGATACATTTTCTCCCTGCTTTCAATAATTCCCTCAGCAGAATCTTTATCATTAATTTTTGAAATCATTCTGCCCCAACTCCCCACAGTTGGTTTGATGATCTTTGGATATCCAACCTTTTCCAAGCTCTCTAGAGCCGCATCTTGTGAAAATGCTACCGTTGCATGAGGGGTTGGAACACCTTCTTTTTTTAGCAACATGTGTGTATACAATTTATTTCCAGCAAAAATTCCAGTCTTCAGACAATTAATTACGTCCACACCCATTCCTTCAAGCGCAGCAGTTGAGTGAACATTTCTGTAGTAGCTTACACATCGCTGTAGAACAGTGCCGTATCCGTCTTTTTCTTTGTCAAGATCTAAAAACAGTTTTTTGCAGTCTAGCATCTGAATGTTGATGTTCTTTTTTTTACCTGCCTCTAAGAGAGCTTTTTCTTCCCAACGGATGGTATCATAAAGAACAGTGATGTCAGGAGTCACTGCCCCCAGTCCTCGCCAACTGTTTGGGCTGGCTTTAGTTCAAAACCTTCTGCAGCTTTAACCAATTCAAAACTTGCACCGCATTCTGGACAAGTTACAATTTCTCCCTCTAAGGCATCGCCTGGGGTAGATATGTCCGCATCACATTCAGCGCATTTTGTCATTTTGTTCTCTTCCTTTCAACATCTTTGTCATTAATTATCCTTTTTTCAAACCTATCCTCTAACGGAATATCGATTAGGTCTCCCATCCTTAGACTCTTGAGACCTGATGCAACGGCTCGTGCTCTTCTGTCATTCTTCTCTAAACCTAGAAGAGACATGAGGTACGATGCCCCCGTCTTTCCTGCTAACTCACCAAAGACAATTCTCCTTCTGTTTCCCACTGCACGTGGAGGAATTGGTTCGTATGCAGCCGGGTTTCGTAGAACTGCTGCCAAGTGGGTTCCAGCTTTGTGCTTGTAAGCAGAAGAACCAACAATTGGTTTTGAATCGTATGGTTTTATCGAAGTATAGTTTTCAATTAACCTTGAAAGATCCTGTAACATATCTAATCTAAAATCATTTGGAGACTTGAACAAGTATGTTAATGCTACCGCAACTTCTGCAAGGGAAGGAATTCCAGTTCTTTCACCAATTCCATCAATAGTGGTGTGTATTTGATCAACACCAGCTTCGCATGCAGCAAATGCGTTAGCTAACGCAAATCCAATATCGTTATGAACATGTGCATCAAGAGGAGTATCAATTTCATCACGAACCTTTTTTACAAAATTATACATGCCAATGGGCCGTAGTATTCCAACAGTATCGGGCAAACTAATTCTATCCACGCCAGCTTCTTCTAGCGAATTACAAACCTGCAACAAGAATTTTGGATCAGCTCTACTTCCATCTTCAACTGTGAATCTAATTTTCAGACCGTGAGATTTTGCATATTCTACAGTTTCCACTGCTCTCTTGAGTGCCTCATCCCGTGAAATCCTAAGCTTATCTTTGAGGTGAATGTCAGAAATTCCAAGATATGCCGCTACCCACTTTGCATCGCATCTTAATGAAATATCAATGTCCTCCTTTAGTGCCCTACCATGTGATACAATGTCTGCCTTTAGCCCTTGTTTGATTATTGTTCTAGTAGATTCTTCATGATCTTTTGAAATCACTGGAGAAATTTCTATCTGATCAACTCCAAAGTAATCTAGCATCCATGCAATCTGAATTCGTTGCTTGTTGGTAAATGAAACACCTGGATGTTGTTCACCTTCACGTAGAGTACTATCTAGGATACGTATCTTCTTCGGCTTTTCATTGTACGCGTTGTAGATGTTTGCATAGTAATTCGGATCATTCATTACAGAAATCGATGCTAAATTAAGGGAATATAAACATATTCGTACAGATTTCGGCGAAAAATATTGTTTCTTGTACTGATATAGTTACTATAGCAAATTTTGTTTCGAATCTCGTTTTATGAAACGGTACGAAGAATTATGACCGTGTTTGTGTCAATCACGCCAGGAATTTTTCGTAAAGCATCAATGCAGCTATTAATTTCAGCAATGTTTGGCGCGCTAATTATGACAGTAATGTCGTACTGTCCTGTAATCTCATATACTGTCTTCACGCCTTCGAGCTTTGTGAGCTTGACTGATACCTTAGATGTGTCTATTGTCGAGTCAACTGATATTAGCACAATTGCGCTTGTGGTGTTTTTATCTCCAACCTCCACAGTAAATTTTTTAATCGTACCGTTAGCCACTAAATTTCTCACTCTTCTTCGTACCGCTGACTCGGATAGCTTTAGTTTTTTTCCAATATCTACAAATGATTCCCTAGAGTCATTTCTCAGAAAATCTATAATTTTTTCGTCGATCTTGTTGCTAAACATTGTGTCGCTTTTCCTCCTTGGCCAGCAATATATCTAACGTTTCTAAAACCTTTGTGATATCGTCTTCAGATATAACTAGAGGAGGTAAAAACCTTAGAATGTTCCTACCAGAATAAAGTATTAGAACTCCATTCTTTATTCCATCCAAAAGAATTTCCTTTACTTCAAACTTTAGCTCCACCCCAATCATAAGACCCTTGCCACGAATTTCTCGGATAATCTTATGTTTTTCCTTTAGACGTTCCAAACCTTCACGTAATCTCCGTCCCATCTTTTCTGCGTTTTCAATCAATCCGTCTTGTGTTAAAGCTTGAAGTGTTGCAGTTCCAGCCGCACAAGAAAGAGGATTGCCACCAAATGTAGAAGAGTGTTCACCTTTACCCATCACTGCAAGTATTTCTGGTTTAACAAGAGTGGCACCCATTGGAACTCCGCCGGCGATTCCTTTTGCAATGCACATTATGTCCGGTACCGTGTTCCAATGTTCAGACGCCCACATTCGGCCTGTTCTACCTAATCCAGATTGAATTTCGTCAAAGATGAGTAGGATTCCTTTATCGTCACACAACTTTCGTACCTCTTGCAAAAACCCATCCGGCGCAACACGAATTCCACTCTCTCCTTGAATTGGTTCTAAGATGACAAAACCCGTATCGTCGTCAACAGTTTCTCGCAACGATTCAATGTCGCCAAACTTTGCAAACGATGTCTTTTCTACCAACGGTTGAAACATTTTTCTATATTTTGGATTAAACGTCAAAGAAAGTGCGCCCATCGACTTTCCATGGTACGAACCATTCATTGCCACCATTCCTTTCTTTCCAGTAAACTTTCTAGAAAATTTTATAGCAGCTTCAACAGCTTCAGCTCCGCTGTTGTTAAGATGAACTTGTGTTAGACCGTGGGGCGCAACATCGATGAGTATCTTTAGGAACTCTTCTCGAGTTTTGTTGTAGAATGAGCTGTGAACAGTAATTATTTTTTCGAGCTGAGACTTTAATGCATTAACGACCCGTTCATTTCTGTGTCCCACTATTGCTACTCCGTAACCGCCCATGCAGTCTATGTACTCTTTACCATCTACATCCCAAACATGAGAACCGAGTCCTTTTTCTACTGTGACAGGAAACCTCTGATACAGATTTCCCATAAATTCGTCTTCAGTCATTTTTTAATTACCGTACAGTTTTCGTGTGCAATGGCCGCTGATATTGGATTTTCTTTTTGTCCATTTGCTATTAACGCTTCTTTTACCCCCATGTCTAAGGCTTCTGTTGCAGCTAGGATCTTTTTTTCCATACCGAACCCAACCTTTGGTCGAATCTCTTTAGCCTCTGCTAGGGTCAAGTCAGTAACAAGTTTTTCATCCATCATCAAACCGTCTACATTTGTAATGAACAAAACCTTGTCCGCCTGAACTTTACCAGCAACATACGCAGCCGCTCTATCTCCATCTACGTTAAGAAAATCATATTCCTCACTGATCGCAATGGGTGAAATCACTGGAGTATATCCTTGCTCTAAAAGAGACTTGATAAATTTCACATTTACCTCGGTAATTTTACCCGTATATCCTCCGTCAATTGCCTGTTTTCGTCCTTTTTCGTTTACAATGATTAACTTCTTTTTTCTTTCCGCCTGCAATATTTTAGCATCAACGCCCGAGAGACCAATCGCATTAACTCCATTTTTTTGTAAAAGACGAACAATTGTTTTGTTGATCCTTCCAGACATTACCATTGTGAAAATTTCTGCAGTTTCTTGGTCGGTGTATCGACTTTTGATTCCACTTGGAGAAACAACAAACTTTGGTTCCTTTCC
>JAEHKV010000136.1 GCA_016838845.1 Nitrosopumilales archaeon
CCTAAAGGACTAAAGTCTGATTTCAAAAAAGGATTCAAAATAATTCCAGGAAATAAAGTTTCAAACAAATCAATTAAGGAGGTGTTGATAGGTCTTGTCACAACTGATGAAACAATCTTTTTTGCCAATTAACAAGCTATCAAACGAACCATACTCTAGAATACTTGGCTTTCCAAGAGCCAACAAACGACAACTACAATCAAGAATTAAGGAATTAAACAAACTAAAAATCAAGAGAATCGCGTTTGAAGGTAACACCCTGATTGGAAAGTTAAATGTTCTTGGAAAAGGTTACGTTGGGATTGTAGTTCTTGGTAAAATGCAAGATAAGAAGGCCGCAGTAAAAATTCGTAGAACAGATTCACCAAGAGACGGAATGAAGGATGAAGCTAAGTTTCTAAAAATTGCAAATGATGTTAAGGTTGGCCCCAAGCTAATGGGATCTAGCAAAAATTTCATGGTCATGGAGTACTTAAATGGTAAAAGAATTGTTGATTGGATTAAAGAGCTGAAAGGAAAGGGAAGTGCGTCTAAGCTCAAATTAATTACTAGAAAAGTCCTTGAGGATTGTTACAAGCTTGATCAAATTGGATTGGATCATGGTGAACTAAGTAGTATTACCAAACATGTTATTGTTGGAAAAAAAACAACTCTGCTAGATTTTGAAAGCTCGAGTACTGATAGGCGAGTTTCAAACGTAACTTCAGCCACTCAGGGACTTTACATTGGTTCTGGGATTTCAAAATATATCAAAAGAATCTATAAAATTCCACCAAAACAAAAAATTATTGATGCGCTTCGTGCCTACAAAAAGGAACAAACACGGAAAAACTTCGATAATGTGTTGTCTGTTTTGAAGTTGTGAAATGTCTACTGCTGCCATCAAAGTTTTGAAAAAGGATCCAAAACTTGCTAGAATAATCAAGGTTGTGGGGGAATATCAAATCACAACAACATCAAACTATTTTGAATCGTTGATCGAGGCAATAATTACACAGCAATTAGCTGGAGCTGCTGCAAAAGCAATCTCAAAGAGATTTCGAGGTTTGTATGGGAAAAGATTCCCAAAACCCATTGATGTTTTGAAAACTTCGGATTCCAAGCTTCGAAAGACTGGTCTCTCTGGAATGAAGGTCAAATACATCAAGGATCTTTCAAAAAATATCGAATCAAAAAAGCTGAAACTTCGTTCTCTTTCCAGGCTTTCAGATGATGAAATAGTTGAACAGCTGACACAAGTCAAAGGGATTGGCCGTTGGACTGCAGAGATGTTTTTGATTTTTTCTTTGGGAAGAATGGATGTGTTACCTGTTGGTGACCTTGGGTTGAAAAAAGGCGTACAGCTTTTGAATTCTGCTTCAGAGCTTCCAACTGCTGCCGAAATTGAGGAATTAGCTGAGAAATGGCGCCCATATAGGACTGTAGCTACATGGTACCTTTGGAAAAGCTTACAAAAGTTTGATACAATTGGCTAGTTTTAGCTGGTAGTAATATAGTAGTAATTTTTTACAGCTCTAATCCAAAAGATTCCGAAAAACCTGAAAACTTTTCGTATGACTCTAGGTATTGTCTACCTTTTGGTGTAATTACAAATGTGTTTTTCCCGTCGTATTCAATTTTATTAATCAAGCCAGCACCTGTCAAATTTTCAACAAATTTTGTTATTCTCGAATGTGAGAGATTCGCTTTTGTTAGCAAAGGGGTTATCTTAATTCCCTCTTGACCATGCTGTTCAGTTGCTGTAAGCAAATCA
>JAEHKV010000137.1 GCA_016838845.1 Nitrosopumilales archaeon
CAGCATCACCTCTAACTGTGACTTTTGTAGATGATCTTTCCGAAAACGCAGACAAACAAAGTGAAGATACCATGACTTTTGCTATTGTCTTTGTTCCAGAATGGATAAGAAAACCCGAATTAGTAAAATCCTATGAATTATTCCAAATGGATCCAGTTACAGTTGAGTTGCTTGAGGGAAACCGATTAAGTATCGGATCTTTCAAAACGCCTATTTTGGTGGTATAAACTACCCATTCTTTTTTTTATTTAATTTTGATATAATACCAATTTTATTAGTTAATCGTATGTTTAATAACATCTATTCTATACTTTTCACATAAGTATGGTTGGCCTGTTTGATCGTTTCAAGAAAAACGATGAGGAAAATTATGGGGGAGAAATGGTTGAAGAAAAACCATCTGAAAGCTATGAGCCAGAACCGATGGAGACAGCCACGGAGCCTGAACCAGAACCCCATATGACAGAAACTAGTTCGTTTGAATCACAGCCCCAAACAACATCCACGTCTAGTAGTATTGGAATTGATGCCCTCATGGATAAGCGAGCAAAACTTGAAGAGGCGATTGATTATGTCGGCGTGATGATTAAAAACCTCAAAGATAAACGAACTAAACTTGAGAAGAATATTGAAGATGAATCTGTTGATATTAAAAATTTGAAAGAAAAACTTGTCAAGGTTAGAGATTACATTGATGAAGAAAACAAAGGGATTGATGATCTCACAAGAAAGAGATCTCAAGTTGAAAGTGAGGCTAATGAAGTGGGAAATATCATTAATGATCTACGAAACAAATTATCAGGTATAGATGGAATAGTAGATTCCGAAGGCAAAAAAATTCAGAGTTTTAAAGAATCACGTCGTCAATCCTAAAATCAAAAATTCTTTTTAGAAAAAATCTTTTACACGAATCGAGTTGTGGATGGAATGTCAGACTCTGTGGGAGTGTTTGGGAATTTTGTGTCCACAGAGCTTTGAGCTACTGCGGCTGCCTCTTGCAGAATTTTTTCTGATTCGGTGTTTGTCGTTTCATCAATTCCAAATGAAGCTTCACCAGAAAATGTTTCAGTCATCAAGCCACCCAACATTTCTGCCATTCTGCCAATTTCCTGTTCTGCTCCTGGCATGAATTTAGCAAGAGATGATTTCATGTTTTTCATTAGGCCAATTGTTGGCATTATAGTTACTACCGTATCACCAAGATCATGGGCAGTAGTTAATCTAAGTTCAATTTGTTCAAGTGCCATTCTTGCACTTCCTAAAATTTTAGAAACTTTACGAATTTCTGCTAATTCATTTGATAGTACTTTACTCGTTTGAGTATCATGTTGCTGAGTCGCAACGACAATTCGCTGAAAAATTTTTTCATCTCTTTCTTTTAATTTTGAAAGCATGTTATCTAATTTAGAAATCTGTTGTTGGAGTCTTTGGATAGCTGTCTGTACTCTTGGTTTTAGAGGGCCCTTTGGTTTTACTGCCTCAGTGATCTTTTCAGTAATTCCTGTAGATGGTGGTTTGGCCCATTTGTTTTGAAAGCTAGTCACGGTTCGTGCTCAAAATGTTAATTTTTAATGTAAGATGTAAAATATGCTTCACTGAGAATTAAATTTCCTTAACAAAGTTAGCATGAGGCAAAAATGGAAATAATCAGTAAGTTATAACGGTGGACCTTTGAGGATGAATCTTTTTGATGTGGGGAGATACTAATGATTCATGATTTAGCAGTTCGCCGCATAGAGGACATTTAACCATTTTACGTTTGAGATTAAAAAAAATGTATTTAAAGATTGTTTTTTAGCCGAATTGGGGTTGAAACCAAAAATTATTGGATATATTTCAATTGGAGTTGGAATGGCAGTAGTGTTTGGAGTCTATACGCTGATTGACTCGACTGACAAGAACCATCAGTCTATTTTTCATGTAACTTTGGCAGATCCTGCTATGTATCAAAATGGAGTTTTTACAGACTCTTTCGAAATTCAAGAAGGTAGTTATTATTTCGCATTTGTACCGAATGGGGACAGCCCCCAAGCAATTACAATTTCCCTTCAAGGATCTGATTATTATTCCATGGAGAGATTTGTACTTCACTCAGATTTTCATGATACAGGAATTTCTGAATATTATACATGGAGCTATATCGTGGATAAAGAATCAACAATTACGATTCCTTCTCCTCAGTTAATACAGATAACCATAGATCCTCATGAAAACTATAATGGGCCAGTTTCAGTTTCTTTGAAAAGGATGCCCTAGAGAAAACCAAGATGGCGCGATCCCCGTACAGCAGAACGTTGAGAGATTGCCTCTCCTTTCAAGACACAATGCTTGATCCATTTTTGTTCTGCGGGACCACGCTGTTTTAGTCGATAGAATTTATATCCATCGGCATTACTTTTACTATG
>JAEHKV010000138.1 GCA_016838845.1 Nitrosopumilales archaeon
GGCAAACAAGAGAACCAATGCCAACTGCACGACATGGTCTTGGCTCAGCTACAGTTAATGATAGAATTTACGTAATTGGGGGTGGTGTTGTACCAGGATTGAGTGTTAGTGGATTAAATGAGTCATACTATAATGCAAACTATATTTCAGAATTTGGCCTTACCTCAATTCTAGTGTTAAGTTTTGGGATTGGAGTCACGATTTATCTTTTAAAAAAATATCAAAAACAAATTTCAATGTCAATAGCTGAAAATTCTTAATTCTTAGAATGATCTAAAATATTCATGGAGTAGTCGTTTACTCATAAGATAACCCGTGAGCAGCGTCTACCGGTCTCGCAAAGCGGATAGCCTCTATTACCTCCTGATTACCTCCATCAGTATTGAAGGTAACATAAGCCAGGTGTTTGTCATCAATCGGCATTGTAATTCTTTTAAGTTTTTGATAAACTGCCAACACATACTCCCCCTTACCAGTCTTATCAAAAAGCTCATCACGCGATTTCCACGAGCTCACGGCCCGTTGAAGTGTTTTCTGTGTTTCTTCTTGAGAGAGAAGATTTGTGACATTTTCATTCTTAGCTGAGCTAATTATTTTTCCATCCATGTTGGAAATCGCAACAAATCGTATGTGTTTATTGGCGTGTAAAATTCTATCAACTAGGGTCTTTGGATCCACACAGAAAAAGAAAATTAGCCATATGAAAATCTTACTTTACATCTGATACGAACTGTTAATCCTGAAAATTCTTAATTCTTAGAATAGTGTGAATGTATTATGTCAGATAAACCATCTGCTGCTTGGTATCTAGCTCCAATCTTTTTGGGAATTATTTTAGTAATGTCCGCCTCACTGGCAATTAACCATCCTTCCTTCGGTTATGGTGGAGGAGGTGGTGGAGGCGGTGGAGGTGGCGGTGGGAGTACAATGGATCCTAGAGTTTGTGGTGATAAATTATGTTCTGAAATACCTGGTGGTAGAGCTGCATTTGAAGCTGGAACAGTTCCTACTGAAGAGGAAGAAAAAAGTGATTCACTACCTCAAGAGAAATCAAAAATGAATTACTTCCCTTCCCCCTTAAAACAAATCAAAGATGGAATAGAACCTTTACATGTTACTTGTAACGAAGGATTGGAACTTTTGCTAAAACAATCAAACGGAAAACCAGCTTGTGTTAAACCTACAAGTGTTGCAAAACTCATAGAACGGGGTTGGACTATACCTGTTTTACCAGATGCTGAAAATTCTTAATTCTTAGTTTGACGTAATAATAGTTCAAAATGCTGGTAAAATGGATTATAAGAATTGGTTTTATTTTGATAATTTTAGGAGTTATTTATTTTGGAATTAGTAGTTATCTAAATTCTGATGCAGCATTTGCTGCAGTTTCTGATGATGCCACCATACAAAATGCACAGCTTGTTTCCCAAGAAGACAAGGTAACTGTAGATAAACAAGTAATGATAATGGCTGACCTCTCAAATGGTCAAGACCGAGATCAAAAATTTGCTTACATTGTACAAATTCGAGATGAAAATGGCGTGGTGATATCACTTTCTTGGATTACAGGTAGCCTCACTCCGGGTCAGAGCTTTTCTCCAGCCCTTTCATGGACTCCAATCTCTGCTGGTACATATACGATTCAGATTTTTGTTTGGGAAAGTGTGGATAATCCTGATGCACTTTCTGTGCCACTTTTGCTTTCAGTAGATGTGGTTGACAATTGATACGAACTGTTAAAAGTTCATACTTTCTGATCATCTTTAAGTAATTTCATGCAGTATGAACCACGGCAATGGGTAGGAGTAAGCAAGTTTCCTTATTGTTGGGTATAGTTTTACTGGGTTTAATCGTTACAATTTCAATTAGTTCTGCCTATGCATTTCTAGCACCAACATTTCTCTTCAAGATTCCCTCTGTTCCTAGTGGCCAGTTTCTTGGTCCAGCAGGCGTTGGAGTAGACAGCTCAGATAACATCTACGTTGTTGATACCTTCGGCACTAAAACTATTCAAGTATTCGACAAAACAGGCGCCTTATTCTTGAAGTTCATGCCTTCTTCTCCATTTGACGTAGCAATTGACAGTACAGGAAGGATCATTGTTGTTTCTTGTTCTAAAACCCCCCTCCAAGTCTTTGATTCAAGAGGCGTCTTCAGAACCAATCTTGGAATTACTTTTGGCACAGGTGTTGGTCAGCTGAGATGCTCTTCGACTTCGGCTTTGGGTGTTGCAGTTGATGCTTCAGACAACATCTACGTTGCTGATTCTGGAAATCAACGCATCCAAGTATTCGACAAAAAAGGCACCTCCCAACTCATAATCAAGTCTAACTATGGTAGCGGCTCGTTAGTATTTCCGGTAACCGTAGCAGTTGATAGCAATGGAAGAATAATTGTTGCTGATCGAGGTTCAAGTCAAGTCCAGATATTTGATTCATTTGGCAACTTCGTAAACAAGTTCGGAGGGTCTCCTACATTCAGCAGTTTGGGTCCATCTGGTGTAGCTGTGGACAGCTCAGATAACATCTATGCTACTGATCTTCTCAAAAACGACATACAAATATTTGATTCCAGTGGCAACTTCTTAGCCAAGTTCGGGGGCTCTGGTTCTCCAGATGGGCTATTTGCCAGAGCTTGGGATGTTGCTATTGATAGCAACGACCGTGTAATAGTTACTGACCAAGGGAATCGCCGAGTACAAGTATTTGTAAGTTCTGATACGACTCCACCAACGGTAACGGTACCATCCGACGTTACAGCTGAAGCTACAGGGCCTGCTGGCGCTGTTGTCAAATATCCAGCCGCTACAGCTGAAGACGATGTGGATGGACCTATAACACCTGTATGCTTCCCTAAATCTGGCTCTACCTTCCAATTAGGTGATACCAAAGTAGTATGTTCTGCTAAAGATTTAGCAGGTAATACCGGCTCAGCATCATTCATTGTTAGTGTGGTAGATACAACTTCTCCTGTACTGATCACGCCAGATCTCACTGTCGATACCACAAGTGTATTTGGTACAGTTGTTACATATGATGTGATTGCAACTGACGCCGTAGATCCTAATCCAACCGTAACTTGTAGCCCATCTTCAGGTGGCTTTTTCACAGTGGGAACTGCTACTGTTAGATGCGAAGCAACTGATTTTACAGGTAATTCTGTTGTGGACTTTTTTGATGTGACAGTGGTGTTTAGTCCAGGACCACCTGAGAACCCAGGACCACCTGAGAACCCAGGACCACCTGAGAACCCAGGACCACCTTAGAACCCAAGAGCAAACCTCTAAGGTTTTTTCTTCTTATTCTAAATTACATTTGATACGAACTGTTAATTCAAAAATTACTTATTTTTTAACAAGGCGAATACTGGATAATCAAATTTGAAACCCAGTGAAACTCCAGATTTTTGTTTGAAAGAATACCCCTGAATATTTTTTACATTTTGATAAAGGTCATTTCCGATTATCATGCTGTTTGGGTCTGCCTTTCGATTAATTTTAGAACAAATGTTGACAGTAGGACCAAAGATATCGTCAGATGAGGCTGTAACTGATTTTGCTAACATTACGGTGCCATAATCAGCACTAATTCTATAACTAACAGATGGCAATCCTGCATCATGCATTCTTTCATTAACAATTTTTGAACACTTGAGCATAATCATACCGCACTCTAATGTTTTAGCAAAAGATCTTCCATTAGGATTTTTTTCGTCACAAAAATAATACAAGAGACTATCTCCAACGTTTTTTACTACACAGGCACCATGTTCTCTGGCAATCAGTGCCATCGCATTAAGGAATATACCATAATATTTGCAGGTATCCTCTCTTGAGAGATGTGCAGTAACCTTTGTTGAGCCAACTGCATCAACCATAGCCACACAACAATTCTTAGTTTTTCCATTAAAAGAAATTGTTTCATTAATATTGGATTTTAAGAGTTCAGAAAGGTAGGCATAACCACTATCCTCTAACCACCCTTGCAAGGGAGCAGCTAAGTGTTGTTTTTTATTGAAAGTCTTCGTCTTCATCTTGCGATTGTTTCCAAGGTCGGACTGGAACAAACATTATGCTTCTTTTCCCACTCATACTGGTATTACGTTAGGTAAGATCTTAAGAAGGCTGGAAAATTAGCCACATGATCGATTCCAAAAAGGAAATCTCCGAGTTTATTTCGAGACTATCGTAATCCTGAAAATTCTTAATTCTTAGTTTGCCCAAAATGGAACTGCGAAATCCCGTGATCTTCCGTACTCGCTATATCAAAATCAGTTGTATATAGAAATGTGACTCTATAGGGTTGGTGGTTGAGGTTTCAGATTTTACAATCTGAGGAAACCAATCAAGTCACACCATAAACTTTTGATGAAATGTAATTTTGGGTGTTCTGAAAATTCTTAGATCTGATTTATCTAAAAGTAATAGATCATAATTTTGTGGGCTTTAGAAAGTATTATTTTCTGATTTTTTTACTTGTAACAATTTTAGTTTCTGTATCTTTGGTAGACGAAGCTTTTGCCCCTTATCACAAGCAACCACAACAGCTAATGTCTGTATCAACTGACAAACTCTCCTATAATTTTGGAGATTTTCTAACGATAAATGGTCAAGGAGCAGAATCGTACTCCATTTCTATAATAATATTGTCACCATCAGGGGAGGAAATCACAGAACTTTCTACCTTCAAAACTAGTGCAGGAGAATTTTCAACTATTTGGATAATTCCGAGTGGTATCGAAAAAGGAATGTATACCATAAAAGCAAGTGATTCAACTCAAACAGCTCAGACTACTTTTACTCTCGGTAATGTTGAGGTGAAACCACTTCCCGATTATGATTTTACTGAAAATGACATCCAATGGTGCGAGGAAGTCTATCCACAATATGATACGCTTGGTTTGGACTGGTTTTTGGAAAATTATCATTATACAATAGAGGCAAGAGTTTGTGCGTCTCTATATGAGGACTCGATGTGGAACTATGAAGGCCCTGATAGAATTGAAAAATTGTTAGAGAGGACTGTGTATTACATCGACCTAGAAATTAGTGAAAGCAAAAAAGAAGCTGAAACTGGACTTGATGATCCGACCCCTGCCTCAATCCGAAACGAGACGGTCATTCCATATTGGATAAAGAATGTAGCCGAGTTTTGGATGGCTGATCAGATTGATGATTCTGGATTTATCCAAGTTATAGAATATCTTGTGCAACAAGAGATAATAAAAATCCCATATGCAGAAGCTCCACAAGGAGAAGCTGCAGTTGAGATCCCTAGCTGGATTAAAACCACTGCCGAATTTTGGGTAACAAATGAAATTTCAGACGATGAATTTGCCATCGGTCTTGAATGGTTGATTAATAATGGAATAATTCGAATTTAATTTACACTTGATACGAACTGTTAACTAACGTTGTATAATCTAGGAATATAATTTGGAGACGCCCGTTCGGTCACCAAGTTCCAATGATCTCTTTATGATTTCCTCAAATGCTGCGGTTGGATACATTGTTTGTTCAAGACAAGTGTCATCAGTTGGAGAGTGTCCCATACCGACTGTGTGTCCTAATTCATGGGCTGCTATATTGTCAAAGTCCATTTGAATTCCTTCGTCATTAGGAGCATCTAGACTCCAATCATAATCAACATCATCATATACTTGATCCCATTCAATCAAATCCCTTGCAAAAGGAGGTCCAGAGAAATGTCCCCAAACAATTGTTACTGCAATTGCACCAGGGCTATCAACATCTGCAAAATAAACCTCGTTTTTATCATCTGGAGATGTTGTATCTGCAACTAAGTCATCGGTTGTTTCAGCACCAGCTCCTAGTATGTCTGTGCCTGATGCGTCCTCCCATTGTTCGATGTTAGCTGAAAGATGTGTAAGGATATCAGATTCGGTTAATCCTCTACTATTAGATGGATTGACAATCCAAGGTTCCGCTTCTCCTTTCCACTTTGCACCCTTTGCTAAAAATGTAAAACACTTACTGTCGTCACCTGTAGTGTCACCGCCACCGCCACCACCTGGTCCACCACTATGGCCAGCCCTGTGGTGAAATACCATCAAGCCCTCAACAACTTCGCCATGATGTATTACGGAACCAAGAGAAAATATGCCTGGAGCTATCTCAACAGCATTTTCTGGAACTTTTACTTTGGCTTTGTCGCTTGCATTATCAGGAATTGCAATAGCAGGAGAGATCACCATAACTCCAGAAGATAGCAAAATCAAAGAAACGAAAATTGCTACTAATGCTTTCATAATCTGGTCATTTTTTACAAAATTTGTATTTAACCATTACTCATCATTACTCAATTATGAAAATTTTGTTTCATTGACATGTGATACGAACTGTTAAACTAAAAATTCTTAGGTTTAGCCACCTATCTCTTCTTCTTTACTGATATATTTTCCTGTATCGTTTTTTCCAAAATGAATTAGTTCTATGATTTCAGATTTCATTTTATCATCAAGTTTTAATCCTTTTTTCTCCAAGTAATTGAATAACTGTTCACTGTGAATTTTCATTATCACTCATATCTAATGTAAAAAGCGGCAATACTAATTATTTTCTTTGAATTTACTTGAAAATTCTTAATTTTTATAAATAGAACATCGAGTGATGTTTAGTATGGGATTTTTGAAAAAACTTAAAGACACAGCTGAAAAAAGTGTTGAAAAAGGATCCGATCTCGGAAAGAAAGGAATTGAAAAAGGTACTGAACTAGGTACAAAAGGCGTAAAGGGCGGAACTGAAGCTGCAAAGAAAGGTTACGAGAAAGGAAAAGAATAACCCCATTTTTTTATTAACATTTGATACGAACTGTTTTTCTAAATCCTAATTCCTTATAGATCTATGTCTGAAGAGAGAAATAATTTCTACGAATTAAAAGAATTACGCAGATTGAGAGATATGTATCAAACTAGAGTTGATTCTAAATTTGACTGGAGTGAAGATAAAAAAGACAAATCATTCATGATCCACTATCAAGATATGCTTGATTCTATTAAAATAAAAATTGCCAAATTAGAAAAATAACTAATTATTTTTGTAATTTACATTTGATACTAGCTGTTAATCCTGAAAATTCTTAATTCTTAGTTTAACCCAGCAGATTCATGAGCGCTAGGAAAGACTTCAGTCAAACTGAGCTTTTGAAGTATCTTGGACAATTTACTGTTAATAGAGCTAGATGTGAAAAATGTGGAATAACTGCACTTGATAAAAAATTAAACTTACATCATAGAGACGGAAGATCTGATAATAACAGTTACAAAAACATTGCAATCTACTGTGATGACCATCATAATGTTATTGAAGGACGAGATAAGACAAAAAGTGAATTAAGATAATCCTGAAAATTCTTAATTCTTATCATACTCATCTTTTGCAAGAGCTAAAAAGTCCTTTAATCTATTAGAGACTATGAATCTGTGTTTAGTTTCTAATTGATTAAGGGCAGTATATGCTTTAGATTGAAGCACGGTATCTAAACGCGTTGTATATTGAGTAACAAGTAGACTTTCCATACCCACCCAATTCTTGCATTTTGATTTTTGTTCTAAAACAAATGTTTCCAATGAATTTTCGACATTATCCATAGCACGATTTAGAGTGTTCTCTTTGATGACCATTCTTAATTCTCAGTTTACCACATTATCTTTCATAATTTCTTCCACTCTACTTACAAGTAGGAAGGAAATCTAGATTATTTTCATTCGTATCATCAGGATTAGTTGTAAGAAACCATCGCTTACTTTCAGGATGTTGCTTCTTGTGAACTATTGCCCTTTCGTAATTTTCTAGGGCGTAGAATGAATGTCCACTATCTATCCAAGCGATAACTTGGCTAATTGGTTGCATGCCAGCATCTTGTACTTCAACGTGAGTTATTCTTCCTTCACTTTCTTGTTTGCAAGTTATTAGTAAATTTGTCACATTTCATATTTCAAGTTCTATTATTTTAGTACACTATTACACTCTAAAAGATTATTGGCGAAGTCCATATACGCCAGAAGGTATGACTAAAAACAATGACTGATCCAACTGAAATCAATTCTGTGTATTGGAACGCAGAAAAAAAATCATGGGAACACAAGATGATTCAAGTTGAAGAATATCATGGGTTTGTAGAATGTCAACAATGTCGTAAACCATTGTCACATAATATCAAAACAGGTGGAGAGTTCAAAGTGGTTTATGTGGAATGTAGATGTTCTAGACTACGATCTCGTTAAACCTAGGTAATACTTTCAGATAAATTGGATCTTAATACGGAACAAGTCTTAATATTTATCAAAATTAGCTGAACCATACAATGAACAAAGTATCTCATTTTGAGATCCCGTTTGATGACCAAGCCCGCGCCCAGAAGTTTTATTCCGAAGTGTTTGGATGGGAGATAAACAAGTTTGGTGACATGGATTACTGGATTGCAAAGACATGCAATTCCGACCAAAACATGAAGCCTGTTGAACCTGGTGCCATCAATGGCGGCTTGCTGAAAAGAGACGAGACCGGCAAGAATCCTGTAATAGTGGTTGATGTTCCAGATATCGAGGAACACCTGAAGAAGATTGAAACTGCAGGCGGTAAAGTGGTGATGCCTACCATACCAATTGGAGACTTTGGGTTGTATTCTAGAATAGCAGACACCGAAGGAAACGTAATCGGTGTTTGGCAGCTGTTAAAGAAGGAACATCACTAATTCTTTTTTATTTTTCTTCTGAAAAGGTAAATCATGATTCCCATTCCGGCACTTAGGACAACAATTGAAGTCAAACCAAACTCTGGAATATAATTTGGATTATAGTATGACTCATTCAAGCCACTAACACCAAGTCCTGGTACTATTCCTCCACCAATAACGTAAATTCTGTCATTTACAGTAGCAGAACCCAAACCATGGCGCGCATTTGGCATTGGTTCTCTTGTTTGCCAGCCTTGTTCTGGAATGTATTGCTCATTTTGATCAAATGTTCCAAAAGTTTGCTCCCCGCCAAAAACAAAAACTGTTTTGGCAATCGCTGATGCTGTTAATCCGCCCCGCGGTGTTGGCATTTCCTCTAAAATTTCCCAACCATCGGATTGTGGGTCATATACCTCATTTACTCCAAGATTTGATGCCATTGACATAACTCTTCCACCAATAACATACAGCTTTTCTTCAACCACAGCTGAGCTTAGATGGTCTCGTGCAGTTGGCATTTGGGCTCTTGTTTGCCATGAATTTGTTTTTGTATCAAATGATTCATTCGTTGAAAGCGTAGTTGTTTTTGCACCCCCAACTGCGTATAAGATATCCCCAATAAATTGCGCAGTTAATGCACCTCTTGCTGTTGGCATATCTGGTCCACTGCGCCACGTATCTGTCTTGGAATCATAAATTAATAATGAATTTGTAGCCGTCCAACCATTCTTGTATCCACCCACAACATAGATTTCTTCATTGTATGCTGCTGCTCCAGCATGATGCAATTTTTCTGGAATTGGAGAAACAGATTTCCATGAGTTGTTCATGGTATCAAAAACCTCAACAGTGTTTGTTCCCCTTCCATTCCTATCAAAGCCACCAATTACATAGATTTTTTCTCCAACTGGGACTGCTACAACCTCGGTTCTTGGAGTTGGCATTGGTGATAATAATTCCCAAATTTCACCAGAAGGTTCTTCTGCAAAAGCAGTTTGAGATATAGCAATACTGAAAATTAGTATTAGAAATATGCCCATGATTACTACAATACCCATTGTGGAGGTATTATGGTAATACTTTCAGATAAATCGGATCTTAATCCTGAAAATTCTTAATTCTTATTTTTTAAATAGGATCCACATCCTTGTGCCCACCAAAATTCCAACTGCACTAATTATCAATATTGGGACAAGATATTGACCAATATTTAGCTCCACTTGTTATCCTATAAGCAAA
>JAEHKV010000139.1 GCA_016838845.1 Nitrosopumilales archaeon
GATCAATTAAATAGAATATTAGATGAGATTCTTTGTGTTTGGTAAAAAACCAGAAATAAAAGAAGGATTTTGTGTTTTTGCACGAAAACCAGATGGTGATTACAACAACATTATTTTCGGTGTAATAACTGGAGTCGACGGAAATAAAATTGGTGTTACCGGCTTGGAAGTTAATCCAGTTGGACTGAAAAATAAACTTGAACAAGGAAAGGCAGGCTCTAGGTCCCAAGAAATTCTAAGGAACCCAACAGCAGAAAATTGTATTTTCACCTTAATCTACAGGATTGAACAAAAAAACTTTACGGGAGTTTTAGATCTTAAAAAGGATAGAGTAGAAATGATTTCCCCAAAGGTTTATGCTGTTCTAGATGGATGGATCAAGGAATCACTTCCCGAATTAATCAACAATATACTTTCACTTTCTCCTGGCTCTGAAAGAGATAGAGCAAAACAAATTCTAGGCAATAAGATGGACACACTTCTCGACAAAAACCTCAAAAAGAATCTATATTCAATCTGTCGAAGTTTAAAAATTCTAGCTCCAATAAATAAAAATTGGTACTCTTCTACATAGTTTTATATTAAACCGTTAGGGAATTTTCGATACAATGGAATACGTTTATGCTGCTTTGCTTTTGCACAAGCTTCAAAAGGATATCTCAGAAGAAAATCTTACTTCTGTTGTAAAAGCATCAGGTGCCAAAGTAAATGAGGCCCAAGTCAAAGCACTAGTTGCAGCATTGGCTGACGTAAAAATTGAGGAAGCCATCAAAGCCGCTCCAGTAGCAGTTGCAGCTGCAGCAGCTCCAGCAGCCGAAGCCCCAGCAGCAGGTGGAGATGAAAAGAAAGGCGAGAAGAAAGACAAGAAGGCAGATGGAAAATCAGAAGAACAGGCAATGGAAGGTCTTTCTTCACTGTTTGGATAGAACGAAATTTTCTAAAAATTATCTGATCTCAAATCAACTCAATGTTAATTAGCGTTCATAATTACAAAAAAGTAAATTGGTAGACTTGACTGCACCTGCGGAGGTTTTCATTTATGTTCTGGATCTGTTTGGAACGATGGCCTTCGCAGTTACCGGAGCATTCAAGGCAATCGAGAAAAAATCCGACATTGTTGGAATCATAATTCTTGCAACCATCACTGGTGTAGCTGGTGGGACTATTCGAGATGTGATCATTGGGAAGGTGCCCCCAAATTCTATTGCAGATCCTGCCTACATTGTAATAACTGTCGTAACAGGAATTGTCATCTTTTTGTTATTTTCAAGGCTAAAAAAACACTGGAATCTATTTCTAAAATTTGACGCCATTGGATTGGGCGTCTTTACAATAATTGGAGCAACCTTTGCCTACAATATTTTTGGGTTAAATTTTCTTGCAATTGCATTCGCAGGAATTGTCACCGCAATTGGTGGAGGAATACTGCGAGACGTCTTCGTGCAAGAAACTCCAATTGTTTTTGTGAAAGAGCTTTATGCGTCAGCAAGTTTTATCGGAGTTGTCGTGTTCTATTTCATTCTAGTCCTTGACGGATCACTATACATAGCGACAATTCTTGGAATCATTATGACAACAGGATTGAGAATGGTTGCAATGAAGTATAATTGGAATCTACCGACAGTACACTCGAATGACTAAATTAATTTTAGATTATGTAGGTTTGTAATCTTTGGCCTTCTTAGCTACAGATTGAGCATGTGCATGAGCCTTTTGCAAAATTTGATCTTTAGTTTCATCCGTCATATATCCAGATTCTACTGAAACAGAACGTGCTGATTGAGCAGCCTTGGAAAGAATCTGTTCTATATTCTCAGCAGTTACATAGGCTGCTTCAATAGATAGGGAAATTGCTTCCTGATGGGCAGCAGCAATTTCATTTCTGACTTTATCAACATCGATGACAAGTTCCTCTTCTGAATATTGAATTCCACCTTCAAGTGCAGCGGTGAGAGAAATTTTTGCTTCAACTGGTTTGATATCCAGTTTTCCCAGTAAGGCAGCTAATTTTTCTGAAATCACTTCACCTTTCTTCACCGGAATTGTTTCTTTTGCAATCCAAATTGTTCCTTGATCAATTTTTGTAGGAACACCAGCTTCTTTGAACTCAGTTAACATGGGTCCAGGCGCAATTCCTGTATTTTTGGCTGGTACTACTACATCAACACTAGCAACATCTCCACCTCTTGCAGCTAACATTACCTTATTTTTTGCAAGTAAAACATTCAACTTGAAAGGTGACATATTAGTGAACATGAACAAGCATTGGCCTGTCAGCTTCTCAATCATACTTTTAATGCCTGAAACTTTCTGTTTTTCGAGTGCTTTTTGTGCTACCTTATCTTTAATACTTACAAATTCCACTTCATCTTTCAATTTTTTCCTAAGTGGTAGGATTTGAGAGGCTCGAATTTTCTCCATTCTCACAAGAGCTAAAACTTTGTATTTGCTTGGGAGCTCTTGAAGTTGTTGATACATCTGTGTTTTTCTTTTTGGATAAGTTGTTCTATTTTCATGCATTTTTCTTCTTCACCTGAGTTGACTCTTTAACAGCTTTTCCCATCGTGGTCTTTACCAAAATCTTTTTGATGTTTTTATCACCATTTGGTAATTTTTTTTCAACAGCACTAATGACAGCACTTGCATTTGCTACTAAATCACCATCTTCCATTTTTTCATCTCCTATCTTACAAGCCATGGACAATGAATTTCTAACTCTAACCCTAATTGATGATCTAAATCTTTCTAACAATGATTCAATTGGTGCATTAAAAGGAACTGGAGTAGGCATTTTTCCTCTTGGACCTAAAAGCTGGCCTAAAACTTTACCGACAACTGGCATGAGCTTTGTATCTGCCAAAAAGAAATCATATTTGTTGATAAATTTTCGAGATTCTCTTTTATCTGAGCCTAATTTGTTTAATTCATCAGTATCAAGCACCTTGTCTGCTTTTGCATTTTTTGCTTTCAATCCCATGTCACCTGAAGCCATTACACAAACAGATGCAGGTGAACCAGCTTGCTTTGGTAATTGAACTGTTTCATTAATTGTAAATCCTTTTTTTACATCAATATCTTTGAAGACCATAATCAGCTCTAAGGCTTGCTTAAATTTACGCTCCTTTGATGATTTAGCTTGTTTGATCATTTCGACAAGTTGTCCTTCGTTAACCAATACGCAAGATTTTCAAGAAATCCTACTTAAAATCGTTTATAGGTCAAAATGAGAAAGACCCAAGATTTTTGAAATTTCTTTAACTTTCTAAATCCAAATAGCAATTTACTAGAAATAAATTAAGAAAAACCTACATTTATTACTTGGAAAAAATTTTTTGAAAGAATTGCAGCGATTTGATGATCTGGATATGAATTTGTTATATGAACTCTCTAAAGACAGTTCAATTTCAGTCCCAAACCTATCTAAAAAACTTGGAATCAATGCTTCCGTTTTGTATAGTAGAATCAAACGACTAACGAAAAAGAAACTCATCAAAAAATTCACAATTGAAATTGATAATACACTTTTGGGTATAGGTGTTAAAGCATTGGTAGGAATTAACCGTGATCCAAAACTCAAAGACTCTATTCATAAACAATTGATGGAAGTCTCAGAGGTCGTTTCAATTTCAGAGGTTACGGGAAGATTTGACATGATTCTTCGCGTTTATGCTGAGAATTTGGAATCACTACATACAGCTGTAATTGAAAAAATTGGGAAGATAGATGGTATTCAGAATACTGAAACTTTTGTTGAATTACAGAAAACAGACAAAGATCCTGATTATTTAACAAAGAAATAATTCACTGGAATTTTTCATCCCATTTGCCTTCATTAATTTCCAAGGTAATCTCTTTAGGAGTTTTTCCTTCCACCTTGATTCCTAGAGGCAAACACGTTCCCACAATAGTTTTTGCGACCGATTTCAATGAAGTCGCATAAGAAGTTTCAAGCTTTGTCTTTGCAACTTTTACTACAGAATCCATTGTAATTTCACCAACCCAATCTGTTCCTGACGTTCCACTCCCTTTTTGAATTCCAGCTTCTTTTAGAATTAGACCTGAAGCCGAGGGGATTCCAACCTCAATCTCCCATTTTTTAGTATCGGGAAACACGGAAACAGTTACTGGCACCTTCATTCCTTCAAAATCTTTAGTTTTTTCATTTATCGCATTGATAACTTCCATAATATTTACCCCCATTGGACCTAAGGCTGGTCCTAGCGGTGGTCCAGAAGAAGCTTGTCCACCTGTAACTAGCGTTGAAATTATTTGTGGTTCAACCATAAATTTTCAGCTCAAAATGAAAATTTAATCCTTGCTACGATGACACAGAAATTTTGAGATAATTAGCATCTACAGTTACTGGTAATTGGTAAGAGGCATCAAGCAAAACGACAGTAGCTTCTTCCTTTTCCTTATCTACTCGACTGACGGTCGCCTTCATGCCTTTAAAAGGTCCACCAGTAATCTCTACAGTCTGATCAACAGCAAGTTGAGCAACCGTTGATTTCTTTATAAGATATCCTTCAATATCTTTGAATTCCATCTCTCCTCTTAACTGTCCTCTGATGTGACGAACGCCTTCAATTGCTTGATATGCAGCGCTAGTATCTTGTGCTTCAACAACCACATATCCCTTGAGATCATTCACCCACAAAACAGATTGAATGTTAATTTTATTCGACCTTGCTCTAGTTTCTAAAATTCTCATTACCACTTTTTCCTGTCCACCAGTGGTACGAATTGCGAAAAGATGCGATTTTACTTCTTCAGTAACTGGTTCTTCAGTTGAGGTAGCGTTGACTACTGGTTCTTCAGCTGGGGATTCTTTTACTGGTTCTTCAGTTGAGGTAGCGTTGACTACTGGTTCTTCAGCTGGGGATTCTTTTACTGGTTCTTCAGCTGGGGATTCTTTTACTGGTTCTTCAGTTGAGGTAGCGTTGACTACTGGTTCTTCAGCCAATTTTATCTATCCAAATGTAATAACCGAAAACACAAACTGAATTATAAATCCAATTGTACCGACACATGCAATTCCCAATAAAACCAGTCTGAGATGTTGCATGTAATCCTCTTTATCTGATTTTTTAGCAAGTTTCATTGTATTAACCATATTTCTTAGGGTTCGTCTGGGATTCATTGCTGGAAATTAATAAGGTGTCCTTATAACTTTTATCTCATGGAATTGCTGGTAGCCTATCAAAATGATCCTGCCGGTCATAATATGGCCAAATTCATCTCACAATCTATGGAAAAAGATGGAGAACTCTACCATGGAAAATTTTTTGATTTAGTCATGATTCCCACTCCAGCAATATCTGCTGATTGGTTAGAGGAAAAATTTCATTATGATGGTTTTATCTTTCTATCTAAACATGCAGCAGAATCTGGTGTTTTGGCACTCACCTGTCATTGCACCGGAAATTTTTCTGAGGCAAAATTTGGTGGTAAAGAACGTCAAGTTGCAATTCCACATCCTCATATACAGAAAAAATACCTTCAAACCTTATGGGAGAATAGAGATGATTTTTCAGATTTTCAAATAACAATTGAAGCAACCCATCATGGTCCAACGGATTTAAACAAACCTGCTCTGTTTATAGAAATTGGTACTACTGAAAAGCAATGGAACGATACAAAACTTTGTAATTCTATTGGAAAAATAGTCAATGACGTTCTATCAAAAGAAACAAAAACATATCCTGTCGCAATTTGTTTTGGTGGAACCCATTATCCAGAAAACTTTACAAAAGAATTACTTGAAGGGGAGCGAGCTTTAGGGACAGTAATTCCTAAACACGCACTTGATTTTTTGGACGAAGATCTTTTTTCACACATATTAGAGAGAAATAATATGGCAAAAACTGCTTTACTAGATTGGGATGGAATGGGTGCAAATAAACAAAAAGTCTTAGATCTTCTCGACAAAACAAATCTGGAGATCATCAAACTTTGAATTTAGATGAAAAAGTTTACAAAAAACTCTTACAAGTTCCCGCGGGGAAAATTACAACTTATGGCGAATTAGCAAAGGCAGTAGGTTTACAAAATGGACAGAGAGCCATTGGAAAAATAATGAATAAAAATCCCTATCCAGTAATTATTCCATGTCATAGGGTCATTAGTTCTAATGGAACTATAGGTGGTTATGCTTTTGGGCAAGATGTAAAAACTAACATGCTAACAAAAGAAGGAATAAAAATTCACAATGGGAAAATTTTAGATTTTGGAAAAATTATTTACAGATTCTAGGATTTTCGTTCTGATTTAGTTTCTTCAATTAAAGTTCTTAAATGTGCTTTGTTTCTTACTGTATTGCCGCCCACCTTTTTGTATAATGACCAAAACTGCTTATTCGTAATTTCTTTCCTATCCTTTACCACTTTGAGCAAATATCGTAGAGAACGAATTTTTTTCACATATACCTGTTTTTTACCAATACGCGCTCCTTTACTACCACGTTTGGATCCTTGTCCTGTACCTCGCTTCTTTTTCTGAATTTTCTTTAGTTTAGCACGTCCTCTTGAAGTTCCTCTAAAGGATTTTATTTTAATTGTATTTGCAGTGAGTAAGCTTCTAATATTTTCTCGAGTGATTGCATCTGCGATATCATCTAGATGATCAGAATCAAACCATACTCGGTGGACTCCAACACCAGTTACTCTAGAAACAAGGCGTTTTTTTGCTCTAAGATTTACTACCACTTGCTGACACCCGTGCATTAAACACTTTGAATTTATTTTCTATTGCTTTAATCACAATATCTTTTCGTTTTTTTGTACCAACACTATGAGCAATTCTAACACC
>JAEHKV010000140.1 GCA_016838845.1 Nitrosopumilales archaeon
ATGTCCAGGGACAGTACAAATGTAATAATAAATTCCTTCTTCACCTGGAATAAATGATGATTCTCCACCTTCACCAGGTTTAAGAGGATTACTAGCTGACGCAATTTCACTTCCTGGAATTATTCCACTAAATCCTTCATCTGCTGCAGTCACGCCAAAGGCGTGGAAGGATTTTCCATCATTTGAAACATCAAAGATAATTTTATCTCCAACATTCGCATGAATCTCTGGATTGTTATCAGCTTCGCCAGGCAATGCATTAAACGCAAGTGTTCTAAAATCAGATGATTCGATAAATGAAAGAGACATGGGGATTTCTTTTCCAGTGGCAACAACAGTTGGCATTTCTGATACAACGCCACTTCTCATTGCAACTACAGGTGCTGGACTTGAAATCCAATAGTCCCACATGCTAAAGAATATCACACCACCAACAATAACAATACCAAGCATGATAATCATCATTTTTGTGGCCCTTTCTGGACTTGTCCTAAAGATTGGGTGTTCTTGGTCTCCCTTTGGATGTTCTGTTTCTGGATAACTCAATTATTTCACCTAATAGCCAACATGATGTGGGGTTTTTGATTGATATGGATAATAGTATTTTCCACCTAGTTCAAATGGATCTTCCATGTCAGCTGGTTTTCCTTTACCCATACTGTAGACGAAGTTTCCTAACCAAATCGCTGCACCAATTGCAAGTAAGAACGCGCCGAAAGTAATGATCTGATTCATTGCAATCCATTCGGGGAATGGTGGATAGTCGAAAACTCTTCTTGGCATTCCAAACAATCCAAGAACATGTTGTGTAAAGAATACCAATACGGCGCCAACAAATGAAAAAATAAAGTGAACCTGACCAAGTTTCTCGTTATACATTCTTCCAGTGACATATGGGAACATGTAGTATGCATAACCAAATGAACCAAATGCGATGGTGCCCATCACAAACAAGTGGAAGTGGCCAACAACCCAGTAAGAGTCATGTGTGATAAAGTCAAGTGGCATTGCACTGTTAACTACACCTCCTGCTCCTGCTGAAAAGAATAATGCGATTCCGCCAATTGACCACATCATTGGAGTGGCGAACTTGATTCTACCTCCCCACATTGTAGCTAAGAAATTAAACACGTGCATTGCAGATGCAGGTACCGCTGCCAAAGTTCCAATCATGAAAACTGTTTTTTCTGTAAATGACATGCCTGTGGCATACATATGGTGAGCCCAAGAAGCAAAGCTTACCAGTGACAACATTATAAAAGCAAAGACGCCTGAGCTATGGCTGAAAATAGGTTTTCTTGAAAATCGCGGAATGATTTCATACATCATACCAATTGCAGGTATTACAAGTACGTAGACTTCGGGATGGAAGGTGAACCAAAACAGGTGTGAATAAGCAATTGGATCTCCACCTACTGCAGGATCAAAAAAGCCTGAAACTCCCATTCTATCCGTAAGCAACATTAGAAGTGCAGCAGCAAATGTAGGAATTGCGACAATAATTATCAATTGGGAGGATAAAAAGGACCACGCCATCAATGGCATCTTACTTAGTGGCAAGTCCGGATGTTTACATTTTAGAATAGTAACTACGAAATTAATTGCCCCAAGGACAGATGAAACACCAAGAATCTTTAGGCCAAAAATCCACATGTCTGCTGCAGGAGCTGGCGAACTGATTACAGAATATGGTGGCTGAGCATACCAAGTAAAGTCAGCGAACCCCAGCCAAATTAACGCACCAGCTGGAGGAATCATCCAAAATGCAATTGCATTAAGTTTTGGATATGCCATGTCTTTGTATCGAACCATAATTGGTACAAAGTAATTTCCAACTGCAGATGCAAATGGAAGTATGAAAAGAAAAATCAAAGTTGTACCGTGAACGGTAAACATTCGGTTAAATGTCATAGAATCAGCAATGATTTGAGGTCCAGGTAAGAATAGTTCTATTCTCATTGCTAGAGCAAGTGCACCACCCATAAAGAAGAATGCAAGAGATGTAATCAGATAAAGTAAACCTATATCGGTATGATGAGTTGAAAACATTATTTGCCAAATTGGGCGTGGTTTTTGAAGTTCTAGTACCATATTTTATCTCCCGTTGGTGAATATAATTTTGGAATAAAAAGCGTTAGCATTATGTTGATCCCTCCACATAGAGTTTCGCTCTCATGTTATAATGTAACAATCCACAGTATTCTCTACATTGGATTTCATGTTCAGCAACTTCGTCAGGAGCAAACCAAACTGTGTTTATTCTGCCAGGAACAGCATCTATCAATACTACATAATCATGAATGTTAAAGGAATGAATGACATCTTTTGAGGTTACTTCAAATTTGTAAGCTTTGCCTTTCTCAACATGAAGTTCTCCAATTTCTATTGTTCCATCTTCATGTTCAAAGGACCAGAACCACTGTTGGGCTGTAACTTTGATAACCTCAGCGTCTGCTGGTACATGTTCAACTAGTCTTTCAACATTCCATGCTTCGGCTCCAACCCAAACAAGTAAAGCACAAACAACACCAATGTACACCCATTCTGCCCAATTACCGTGTTCTGACAACTATTTACCACTCCCCTGTTTCTTCGTACTTTGTTGGTTTAGCCTTAGGATTGGATTCTCTAAATCTAATAATCAACCAAATCATAGTACCAGATACTACAGCCCCAATTGTAAATGCTACAACCATCATCCTGAAAAATAGATTCCAAATCACGACTCTACGATCAAGGTATTCACCAGGTTCTTCTTGGGCGAATACATAATCTAGTGTTGGAACAATAACCAATATTGTAAACACTACAAGTAGCCCAATCTTGCTCCTCATTCCCAATTGATTTTTGATGACCTAAAATTTCTATTTAAGGGTTTTTAAGATTTCCAGTTACCATGTTTGATCGAACTGGACAGGATCCATTGCATTGATTGCTTTAACTGAAAGTTTGTCTCCCTCTTCTCTAAAAACGGTAAGAGAGCCATTAGCAATAATTAATTCGAACAAGGATTGTGGTTTCAAATCCATTACAGTAGCTAGCATTGATTTTATTGGGTCCATATGGGTGACAAGAACCACATTTTCGTCGTGATGTCCTTTTAACACATGGTCAACCATGCTCAAAACTCGTTTTTTAACCTCAGTAAATGTTTCTACCCCATTGTGAGCAATCTCGATTTGGCCTTCATAAAATTTTAAAAAAACATTTCCATGTTCTTCAAAGACTGCATCATATCTCAGTCCAGTAAATTTTCCCATATCAAGTTCTATTAGTCTCTCATCAGTTGTGAAATCAATTTTGTTGTGTTTTGCAACAATTTCAGCAGTCTTTGATGCTCGTTCAATTGGACTCGAATAAATCGCAGAAATTTTCATTGGTTTTAGAAACTTTGCAATAGATTGAGCTTGTTTAATTCCTTTATCGGTTAACGAAACACCATCTGTTCGACCAGCCAAAACTCTTTCAACATTATTTTTTGCTTGACCATGTCTTAAAAAAATAATAGATCCCAAGATTCACTC
>JAEHKV010000141.1 GCA_016838845.1 Nitrosopumilales archaeon
ATCACACTATTTTAGCTATTACTCCTGAAAAAGAAATTAGCACTAGGAAGAATTCTGATTATTTTGTTCTTCATTTTCAGCTTGTTTCAATTGTTTAATTTTTTCATTCCTTCTTTTCAGCCACAAACTAATTCCGCCAGCAGTCATTGCAGTTAGAAGAATAATTCCGGCAAGAATCAATTCAAAGGAATAGAACATGAGGTTTTTGGAAAAAGGTTCATGATAAACTCTTTGATTAAATTGTAGATGAAAAAATTATAGCTATATTAGAACCGCTCATGAAAGAATATCATGATTAAGATTAACGAGATTAAAAAAATTGTTAATGACTACTCTGATGTTAGAATTGGTGTTCTAGGCAGTCATTCCGCCTTAGAAATTATGGATGGAGCAAAGGATGAAGAATTGTCTACTGTTGTTTACTGTCAAAAAGGACGGGAGGAACCATACAAAAGATTTGGAAGAATTGCTGATGAAATTATTGTTCTTAAAAAATTCAAAGACATAGTTTCTGCACAAAATCAAAAAATCCTTAGAGATACAAATACAATAATTATTCCACACCGTTCACTTACAGCTTATTTGGGTTACAAATCAATTGAAAATTCGTTTAAAGTTCCAATTTTTGGTAATAGGGCATTATTCCAAGCAGAAGAGCGCTCATACAAGAAAAACCAATACTACCTATTAGAAAAAGCACGGATTAAACATCCAAGGCTTTTCAAAAATCCAAAAAATATCAATAAACCTGCTATTGTCAAAGTTCAAGAAAAAAAACGTAAACTTGAAAGAGCGTTCTTTACAGTTTCTTCATACAAAGATTACAAGGAAAAATCTGAAGAAAAAATCAAACAAGGAGTGATTTCTAGAAAAGATCTTGAAGAATCAAGTATTGAAGAGTTTTGTGTTGGAACATACATGAATTTTACTTATTTTCATACGCCGATTTCAGACAATGTAGACTTTATTGGAATTGAAAGAAGACTTCAAACCAACTTGTATGACTTTAACTCGTTACCTGCAAAACAACAACTTGATCTTAACATAGATTTACAAAATATTGAGGTGGGTCATACTCCTGCAACGATAAGGGAATCACTTTTAGAGAAAGTCATCTCTATGGGCGATAAATTTGTAAAGGCAGTAAAAAGGGAATATCCCCCTGGAATTATTGGTCCCTTTTCACTTCAAAGCGTCATAACAAAGGACCTTGAGTTAATTGTATATGATGTATCATTACGTGTTCCTGGAAATCCTATTGTTGCAACTACAACCCCGTATACAAAATATCAATATGGGACAACATTTGGTGTAGGTAGAAGAATTGCAATGGAAATTAAACGTGCACAACAAGAAGATAGACTTGATGAGATTGTTACCTAATTTTCCATTTTTTCTTTGAGTAAATTTTTTCTAACTAAAATTGGAATGTTATAATATGTTGCAAGTGCCATCGCATCTGATGCACGGTAATTTCTTAAGACAAGATCTTTTTTGCCAGTAAAGTATAGATTAGCACGAAGAACCTGTCCGCTTTCATATACTTTGACTTTAACAAGCATGATTTCATTTTGTTCACAAATTTCCTCTAACATTTTGTAAATAGTAGGAACAGCGTCCTTAACATCTTCCATAAAACTCGTAATGTGTTTTGCTACTTCACCAGAAAATGCCCTCATATGAAATTCGTGTCCATCATCAGCCTTTAAAATTAACATACCTTCAACTGCATATGGATCAACAAATCCAACGTAATCAATTTTTACAGATTCATAATCTGCCTCTTGAGCTTGATCAATTTTCATGATAAATGTCATCTAAAATTGCAATACAGTGTTTATAAATATATGAAATAATTCTAGTAACAAAAAATGTAATATTTTAAAAATTTATTAAGTGTCTAAAATTTCTTTCAAAACAATTAGAATTTTGATCCAGTTTGTATTTAAATTGTCAAATAGTTGGTAGGGTAGGTTAATGTCAATAAATCCAAGAAAATCTATATCTTATGTGCTCACTAAACCAGTAAGCCAGTATATGGATAAAGATGTTTTAATGCTTGATCAATATACTCGAACGCGTGAAGCAGCTAGGGTTCTTCGACATTATGAACGAGATGATATAGTAGTTACTGGTAGCAACAAGGAGCCAGTTGGTATTGTTACAGATGAAGATATTCTAAGTAAGGTAAGTGATGTTACAGTCTACGCTGAAACTACAGTTCTAAAAGATATTATGAGTACCCCTTTGATAACAATTGAAGAAAACGCGGCATTACAGGATGCACTACGTAAAATGCGTGATCATAATATTCGAAAACTACCTGTCATTGGAAAAAATTCAAAGGTTATGGGCATTATTTTACAGACTAATATTGCCAATATAATACGAAATGCAACTGCAACCCCACCAAGGTTACTAAGCTCACCCGTTAAAGCAATTCTAGGAAATCTTGGTTTTGTACTTCAATTTGCAGGAGTCTTGTTTCTCGTTCCAGCTTTTCTTGCCACGGTACTTAATGACACTGTAACAGCAACAGGAATCTATCTTACCATGGTGCTTTTACTAGTCACAGGATTCTTTCTAAATTCCTACGGTGAAAAATCTAACCTAAATCTAAGGGATGCGTCAATCTTAGTTTTTGCAAGCCTGTTTATTCTTACATTATTTGGCACTATTCCATATCTCTATGTATCACCATATCCTGGCGGCTCTGAAGTTGAACTTTTTGCAAATAGTTTCTTTTCTAGTGCTGCTGGATTTACTACTGGCGGAATTTCTTTATTTGATAAGCCAGAAGAACAACTTCCACAGAGTTTTACATTCTATAGAAGCTTTACGCAGCTAGTAGGAGGGATGAGTTTCATCTACCTTGTTATGACAGCATTCTTTCCTGAAAGTAAATTACAATCAATGCGTGGTTTCATTTCAGGAAAAACCTTACACATGAGAGAATTGTTTGGCACCATTACAGTCATTTTTAGCGTGTATATTGTAATTGTTGCATTATTGTTATACGTATTTGGTGAAAGAAATATTATTGATAATTTTTCTCTTGCAATGAGTACGTTATCAACAGGAGGATTCCTTCCTAATTCTACAATTTTACAAAACCTAGTTTGGCAAGAACATCTTATTTTAATGGGTTCAATGATACTAGGAGCATTACCGTTTACATTTCACTATGCTTTTGTTCGAAAAAGATTTTTGTCTCCTAAATTAGGAAAAGAGGTTTCGATCTACTTTGTAATTTTAATTGGTGCCATAATCCTTTTTACATTAGCTAGTGGTTGGGACCCCCTATTAGGCGCATTTTATTCTGTTTCGGCAAGTACTACGGCAGGATTGCAATTAGAACCTCTCGATACACTACCAGAGGGGGCAGAAACAATTTTGATTATACTGATGTTTATTGGTGGTTGTGGTTTTTCAACTGCTGGAGGAATTAAAATATTCAGGTTTTTTAATCTGAAAGATTTTCAAAAAGCCATTAAAAAGTCTACGCGCAAAAACATGACAGCTACAAAGAAAAAAGAGATCATAACAGCTGTGATAATTATAGTATCATTCCCATTAATCTCTACATTTGTTGCATTTCATTTGATGAACGTTACTGATGCAGAATTTGGCGATGCGTTTCTAGATGCTGCAGGCGTCATAACGACTGGAGGACTATCAGCAAATGTAATTACTGTGGATACAGATCCTGCCACAAAGATTGCACTGAGTCTTCTCATGATAATTGGCAGGTTGGAAATAATCGCAATAGTTTACATATTTGTGCCTAAATTAATCTAGAATTTTCATATTCTTAGCTTGGATAGCATTTAATTCAAGCACTCAATTTTTGAGATAGATGGAACAACAGACTACAAAGAGTAGTCCAACTGGTAAGACGTTAATCATATTAGGTTTGGTTAGCATTGCTATTCTATTCCTGCTTTATGCTAGGTACCAAGATTCTGAGTTGATGACTCCAGAAGTGATTGACCCAATTCAAAGAATGGCCATTAGTTTTTACATCATTTTGGTGCTTGCTTTTGGCGCAATTTCATTCGGATTATATCAATTCCATAAACAAAAAGTGAAAGAAAATGGAAAAAGTATTATTTCAATAATTGCGAATATTACTTGGAATAATAAATCAAGAAAAATTTTTGTAGCAACATTTGTTATTTATGGTATATTTTTTTCATTGTTCTCAGGTACTTTAGTATATCAACCAGAAGTTTCTTTTGCGCATCATTATGGAGCTGTCATTCCATCTGCAATTATTTTTCCATGTTGTGACCAGCCAGGATATATGCCAGAAATTCTTGTTTATCTAACAGATCATGTTGGTCTACAAATAATTCCTATCAACCTGGTTTTACAAGTTGTTGTTTCATATCTAGTAGGTCTTAACACTGCAATTGCAGTAAGTGCTTATTCCATTTCTAAAAAAGGACATGGTACAAGTACAATTGGCGCAATAACTGGTTTGTTTATTGCATGTCCGACGTGTTCTGCAAGTTTTCTTTCTTTGTTTATTGGAACAGCTAGTGGCATAGCATTATCAATAGCTTTAACTCAACTACAAACCTTGTTTATTGCAATATCAATTCCAATATTACTCACAACACCATTTATCATGGCTAGAAAATTAAAAAATTCTGGAATAGATTGCTCAAAGCCATCAGACCTGTTTTAATTTTTCAACTACTATCTTAAAGATTTCATCATTATCTAAAAGAATACAAGGGAGATTATTTTCTTGACAGGCTATTCCGCTTTCAGTGTCTCTCGTGACTAGAATCATATCATTTTCACGAGCGTAGTTGATTACTGAGTAATCAGCATGTAGTTTTTTTCCTTCTGAACGTAATTTTTTAACACTATACGCATCATAACCTATCTCTTTTAATTTCTCATCCATTCCATCATCCATTTCATCAACAAGAATTTTTTGTTTTTTTAAAGTCATGGTTTAGAGATGAGAAGTCATCTTTTTTATTTTATTAACAATTCGTAGTTTTTGTTCTATTGTCATTTCTGGTTCCATCGTAAAATACAGAGTAAATTTTTTAGAATATGTTACAATTTGTGTTAATCTCTCCCTTTCCACTTGAACATATCGAATTTTGCCCAGAGTTTTATCGAACTCTTGTCGCATTTGTCTTCTCTCTGCAACCTGTCTGCAAAAATGTTCTTCTTCCTTTTGGGATTCTAATGAAGTCTTTCCACTCTTCATAATTGATTCAACGATGTTTCCATCAAGATCAATTATTGCTGCAAATCTCATTTTAGGATCTAAATCAATCATATCCTCAATTATATCCACAAATTCTAATCCTTGATAATAATTCAAGTCTGGCTGGTCAGATTAATTTACTCAATATAATTGATTGACGCGTCTTAAACCTGAATAATTCCATTTTTGACCATGTATTCTATACCATTTGCAAAGTCTGCATCAGTGATTGAACCGTTTGCCCACCATCTAGCATTATTTTTAATCCAATCAGGAATTTTTTGCTCAGTTATTACTTCAGTTCCCCCTAGTTCAGGAATTACTATTATGGATTGTTCAATCATGTACTGAATTCCACCTGCAAAATCATCATCACTAATTTGATCATCAGCCCACCAATCAGCATTATTTTTAATCCAATCAGGAATTGTTAGTTCAGTCTTTTTGAATGGGGCAAATTTTTGAATTTTATTGACTGAAGAATCACTAGTCCAAACATTGCCAATAGAATCAATTTCAATTCCGGAAATTTGTATAAACTGAGCATAACCAGCTCCAAATGTGCCCCATTTTTTCAAGAACTTGCCATTAGAATCAAAAACTTGGATTCTATGATTCCCAGAGTCGGCAACATACAGGTTCCCACTAGAATCAATGGCTACAGAAGTAGGCGAAATAAGCTTTCCATTTTCCTCACCAGTTGTTCCAAAGGATTTGATAAATACCCCATTAGTAAGAAAGTGCAGAATTCGATTGTCCTTAGAAACGAGAATGAATAAGTTATCATCGTAGGATACAATAGAATTAGTGGCAGAAAATTTTGCTGCAGAGATAAGTAATGATTTAACATCACCAACATATTTTCCTTCTTGATCAAATTTCAAGATCTTATTCCAACCTGAATCAGAAACATAAGAAATTCCCAAAGAATCAATGGTAAGATCTTCTGGATTTTTTAATGATTGTGATTCAATTCCTGAGTTTCCCCATGATTTTTGGAAGTTACCATTTTTATCGAAAGTAACAATTCTAGAATTTCCTTTATCAACTACATGTATAGTATCAGAATTAATGAATACCCCGGAGGGATTATTTAGTTGGCCGTCACCTGAACCAAATGCTCCCCATGAAATCAGTAAATTACCATTAGAATTGAATTTATGAATTTTAGAATTGCTGGAGTCAACAACATAGAGATTTTTTTCTGAATCAAATCCAATGTCTTGAATTTTTTGAAAATTAGTTTGTGAATCATCAATTGCTAGTAATAGTTCAGGGCCATCATATTGAAGTGAAGATTGAATAGAACCTTCCATAGGTTCACCAGCCACAAAGAATATTGCAAAAGTTTTGGCACTATCATAATCAATATGCATCTTCCATGGACCCTGACTAGTTTCTGGTGATAAAACATATGGAACTGAAAAAGTGCCCGATGTTGGATTTGAAAATTGCGTTTTAATACTTTGAGTGCCTGAGGGATCTTCGAACCAGTAAAAGATTTGTCCTTCAGAAATTGTATTTGTTTTAAAAGTTGCATAAATTGCTTCGCCCGGCCTGTACTGTTTTTTATCTAATGTCAAACTTGCCTCTAAGCGAGCGTGAGTAACATCTTCAAACTCTTCTTTGATTACAATAAACGAATTTATTTTTGTTACTCCACCATATTCAAAAGTATATTGATAAGAACCTGAAAGTGAAGTATCGATATCATCTAAAATAACGTCAGTTGAAAATGTGTTAACTGGGAAAGTTATTGTTGTGGTATTACCAGTGGGATCAGCTATCTTCAAAATTCCGTCTAAGTTTAAAATTTCAGTAACAACGATATTTAATTCAGCTATCTCACCAGGTTTATAATGTGATTTGTGTGAACTCAAAAAGATTGAGGTATCAACTGACGGGTACTCTATAGTGAAGGAATGTTTTGTTATCAAATTGAAATATTGAACAACCGCAGTATAGGTTCCTGGTGGATTATATTTTATGAGTTGCTCGACAGTAAATTGAAAAGTTGTTGAAGCCTGAGTAGCTTTAAGAATGGTATAATCTGTTTGTGATGCAAGTTCGTCTTTTTCATTGTGTATTTCAATTTGGTAAGAATGAGCTATGGATGCAATTGGAACAAAGTAATTAGTTGTTAAAGTTGCAATGCCAATATCATCAGGAAAATAGTTTTCTTTATCTGTAGTTATTTCTACAATTAATGGTTCAATTTCTGCGGTTATTGTCTTGACAACGTCATTATAATTATACTCAATCATCCACGTTCCAAACTGATTATCAAACGCATCCCTAGTAATAACATGAGTTTTTTTTCCTGCTTGTAAGCTTAAAAATTCGCCCGATATGGTTGATTTGTCAGGTTTTGTAGCATCCCAATTAACAACCCCACCAGAGTATCCCTCTATTTCAAGTTCAATCTGAATCCAATCATTAGGTCCAAAGAGATTTTTTATTGGATTTGCAATAATTTCGGTGGCATATGCCTCTTGCAATGTAAAAATTATCACAAAAAACAACAATAAGCATAAAAGAATTTTCATGAGGTACCTATTGAAATTAAATTTAATTATTTAACTAATTTAGATATTTGATGAGAGAAAACATCAGATCTGTTTTAAAAAAACTAGAAAAACGAGCAGAACTTGAAAAATCAGAAAAAATTCAGGTAAGCCATGATGAGAGAATGCTTGCCATATCTAGTGAAACAGGCGAGTTTTTCAACATTTTGTTGAAGGCGATTAAAGCAAAAAAAATTCTAGAGATAGGCATGTCAGTTGGATTTTCTACCTTGTGGTTTGCAGATGCAATCTTATCAAATAACGGAAAAATCATCACAATTGAAGAAAACCGAAATAAAATAGCAATGGCAAAGAAAAATTTTGAAGAGGCGGGTGTAAGTGCACAGATTGAAATACAGGAAGGTAAGGCACTACAAATTTTACATAAACTGGCAACATCTGAATTAGATCAACAGGAATTTGATTTTGTGTTCTTGGATGCTGATAAAGAAAATAACATTGAATACTTTGATTTAGTTTTACCATTAGTTAGAATCGGTGGCATTATTGCTACTGATAATATATTGTACCCAGAAAAGTTTCGGCCAGAAATGAAAAAGTTTACCGAATACATAAAATCAAAACCTAATGTCCAAACTATTACTTTAGATCTTGGTAATGGTGAAGAGATTTCTATAAAAACAGATTAATTGTTTTTACTCTTTATCGATAAATTCATTTAGACCAGGAGGATCTGGTGCCAAACCTTTTCTTTTTCTTAAATCTGTGATAACTTGGGTTTGAAGAGATTTAGGAACTTCAGCCCATGCTTTAAAGTGAGAGTTCCACATTGCTTTTCCAGCTGTTTGTCCACGCATGATTTGAGAAAGATCAAAGGTTTCTGATGCAGGGACCTCACCAATTACAATACTAACAACTCCTTTTTGTTGCATGTCAAG